>JAHHLF010000248.1 GCA_018679315.1 Bacteroidia bacterium
GCAAATTACCCGTCTCACTGGCATGAAACAAGAGGAATACAATGTACTGGGAATGATGTCGGGGACTTCCTTGGATGGCCTGGACATAGCCTGTTGCAGATTCTGGCAAGAAGAGGGGCATTGGAAATACGAAATTAAGGAAGCTACGACCATATCCTACTCTGAGGAACAAAGAAATAAGTTATCTACGGCTATCACTCTGGATCCGATGGATCTGTTTAAGATGCACCATCGCTATGGGGAATGGTTAGGAAAGACAGCAAAAGAATTCCTGGACAAACACAAACTGAAAGTAGATTTTATCTCCTCACATGGACATACTATTCATCACCGACCCGAGGAAGGCTATACATTTCAGGCCGGGGATGGGGCCGAGTTGGCCAAACATAGCGGGCAGACCGTGATCTGCGATTACCGGACTGAAGATGTGAAGCAAGGCGGACAAGGCGCACCTTTGGTTCCAATTGGCGACCGACTCCTATTGAGCGAATACGACTACTGCCTGAACCTGGGAGGGATAAGTAATATTTCCTTTGAAAAAGATGGCAAACGGATAGCATATGATATTGGGATAGCGAATATGCTGTTGAATCCATCGGCTCAAAAAGCAGGCCTGGACTACGACCACAATGGCGACCTCGCCCGGCAAGGAGGCCTCAATGAGGCCCTCTTTGAAGCGCTTAACGCCCTTGAATACTATAGACTCCCCTGGCCTAAATCTACCGGCTACGAATGGTTTGCCTCAACCGTATGGCCGCTGGTTAACTCCTTTGAAGACACCCCCGAAAACCTGCTCCACACGACTGTCCACCACATCGCCGAACAAATCGCAAATGCAATTCTAAGCACCTTGCCAGGAACCCAAGAACCAAGAACTAAGAACTACGAACTGCTGGTTTCCGGCGGCGGCGCAAAAAATTCCTTCCTTATGGAAGTACTACAACAAAAGATCGGCTCTTCAGTACATGTACATATTCCGGATGACACCCTTATCGACTACAAAGAAGCCTTGGTTTTCGCCCTGATGGGCGTCTTAAAAATGGAAGGAGAAGTGAATGTGTTGAGTTCCGTAACAGGTAGTGAAAAAGATCTATCTTCGGGTGTTATATTTATTTCCTGATGGAATATTAACTACCCCATTTGATTTCCCTCTAATTCCGCAAACAACACCATATAATTGTGCTCCACTTTCTTAGCACATCCAGGGCAGTAGGCATATACCCCTTCGGGGAAAATTCCAAATAACAAACGGCAAATTCCAATACATGCCAGCCTCTTCTTGCCATTTGTCATTTGTCATTTGTCATTTTTGAAATATCCTATTTCCAAATCCACTCCAAATCATCCTTCTTTAAAATAAAATACGCGGTTATGATCCCGATAATCGGAACCGGAAACCCTGCTCCTATGCCTAAGGGCGCAATTCCTAAAAAGAAAAGTATAGCTCCCAAACATGCCAGTTTTACCATCAATCCTTTACCAAGGAAACCTAACGCGATCAGGCCTTGCCCTATGGCGATCACGCTAACCATCGTAGTGATATTATCTTTAAACCATCCGCCGATAAAATCTTTATAAAAGCCGATAGGTGTCAGCTCTGCATAGCCCATATAATCTCCGGGGGAGATACTGGCCGTACGGAGATTGATCCAACAGGCCCAGGCAAAAAGGAAGAAAAAGGCCCAACGAGCCCATCTGCTCTTTTTGATCGCAAGGATCAGTACGATTAAGGCTACCGTATTTGAGACAGTCCAGGGGATCCAGTATTCTTGAAGGAATTCGAACATGGCGTAGAAGTTTAGGGGAAGGTCTTATATGGCTGTTCGAATTACAATGATATTTGTCACCCCTGTTGAAATTCCAAAGTCCAAAATAATACCTTGGAATTTGGTGCTTTGTGCTTGGAATTTCCAGTTTAACGCTAAGGATGGTTAAATTTACCCTCAATGGCCTTGATCACTTTCTTATTGTTTACCGGGTTTGTTGCTTTTTATGCGACATGGAGGTTGCGAAGGGATAAACTGAACACCAAAGATGGTTATTTCCTTGGGGGCAGGTCGCTTACAGGAATCGTTATTGCCGGATCCCTTTTGCTGACTAATATTTCTACAGAACACCTGGTAGGGATGAATGGCTCATCCTACAGGAATGGGGCTATCATTATTGCCTGGGAAGTAACTTCGGCATTGGCGTTGGTGGTAGCAGCCTTGTATTTCGCACCGCGCTACCTAAAAATGGGGCTCACCACAATTCCTGAGTTTCTGGAAAAACGTTTCGACGGGCTAACACGTACCTTGGTGGCGCTACTCCTGATTATTTCATTTGTTGCCACTTTATTGCCAATAGTTCTTTATACAGGAGCGCTCAATATAGAGGCAATTTTCAATATTTCGAGTGTCCTGAATGTTAGTCAGAAAGATGGGCTTTGGATCACTATTCTTGTTGTGGGATCCATTGGTGCCGTGTACGCCATTTTTGGTGGCTTGAAGATGGTGGCCTATACAGATACGATCAATGGTTTTGGATTGCTGGTTGCTGGGCTGTTAGTCCCAATCCTGGCCTTACTGAGTATTGGTCAGGGAGATGTTTTTGATGGTTTGGGTAAAGTATTTAAGAATAGTCCTGAGAAATTTAATATTATAAGCAGGGAATCTGGTATCGGTGCCGGTTCACGGTCTGCCATTCTCCCATTTGAAGTATTATTTACCGGATTGATGATCAATCAGATTTATTTCTGGGCCATGCACCAATCTATAATTCAACGAGTGCTGGGTGCAGTGAGTCTGAAAGAAGCCCAAAAAGGGTTGCTGTATACAGGTTTGTTAAAGATATTGGTTCCTTTGATCATTGTTTTACCCGGACTAATCGGCTTCTATTATTTTGGGGAAAGCCTTTATGACAACCCGGACAATGTATATCCCCTTTTGGTAAAAAAAGTGCTTCCACTATGGCTTACGGGCTTTTTCGTGGCAGTCATGATGGGGGCTATTTTAAGCACTTTTAACAGCGCCTTAAACAGTGCCGCTACAGTTTTTAGCCTGGATATTTTTAAGCGATATATAAAGAGGAACTCCAGTGAAAAAAGCCTGGTACTAATCGGAAAATTGACGTCCTCTATCCTTGCCATTTTTGCCATTAGTCTTGCACCATTCGTGGCTAATGCCCCGGAAGGTCTTTACCAGCTATTACAGCAGTTGAATGGGATATTTTTCGTGCCTATAGCGAGTGTCATAATAGCCGGCTTTCTATTCCCCAGGGTTACTGCATCAGGGGCTAAAATAGGCCTGTTATTCGGATTGCTTTTCTATATCATTACGTATTATGTCTTAGCGTTAGAGTTGCACTTTGTCCATATATGGGGCATTGAATTTGTGCTCAACATATTGGTAATGCATCTTGCTTCTGCCTTATTGCCAAAGGATAAACCATTTGTGATGAAAGATTCCGGTATTTTGGATCTTACACCATGGAAATTTGCCAAGGCTTTTAGTGCTTTTTTGGTTGCGTTTACCATTATTTTGTACCTTTTCTTAGGTAATGTGTAATTATGGAGAAGACTTTTAGAAACTACGACCCCTTGGATGTTAAATCGGCCGTAAGGGAACACTATCGTAAAATGCGGCAACATCAGACATTGGATTATGTTCGCAACATGCACAAAAAGTATTTGACCTTTGATAGACCTATGCCACTTTGGGAGGCTATGGAACATCTGAATAGCCTGATTGACGTGAGCGACCCCGATCTGGACCTGCCAAATGTGCAACATCTTATCCAAAGTGCAGAGGCCATACGTGAGGATAACAGGCCGGATTGGATGCAGCTAACCGGGCTCATCCATGATTTGGGAAAGGTCATGTATTTATGGGGTAGTGATGAGGATGGTACCAGCCAGGCAGAACAATGGGGAATGGTTGGTGATGTTTTTGTAGTGGGCTGTGCCCTCCCAGATACATGTGTCTATCCGGAATTCAATGTGCTTAATCCTGACATGAAGGATGAGCGCTACAATACGCCAACAGGTATTTATGAGGAAGGT
>JAHHLF010000135.1 GCA_018679315.1 Bacteroidia bacterium
TTTTTGATGAAATAAAGAATAAATTAAAACATGAATTTATTGATATCGTTGAATGGTTAGACACCAATGACGATACCATAGTACATAGATTTGAGCGTTATCAGAATGAGATATAGAACGCGGCTAAATTAATTGTCAGAGAAGGTCAAGCAGCGGTGTTTGTCAATGAAGGACAGCTGGCTGATGTCTTTACGCCTGGCACGTACACTTTAAACACTAAAAACCTACCGATCCTTGCCACATTAAAGGGATGGAAATACGGTTTTAACAGCCCATTTAAAGCAGAGGTGTATTTTGTAAATACCCACCTGTTCACAGATGAAAAATGGGGAACTAAAAACGCGATTATGCTGAGTGATGAGCGTTTTGGCCTGACGGAGATCCGTGCATTTGGCACTTACAGTTTCCGTATCAGTGACCCGGGAAAATTTGTTGTAGACGTCGTGGGTACAGATGGTAATTTTACCAATTACGAGATTAATGAACACCTGAAAAGCTTGATCGTTACCCGCTTTACGGATACAGTCGGCGAGGCCAATTTACCCATTGAATTGTACGCAGCAAATACCAGCGAACTTTCCGAGACTTGCCAGGAAGTTATGCAACCCGAATTTGGGAGGGTAGGGATAGAACTGGAGAAATTTTACATTGAGAATGTTTCCATGCCTGAAGATCTCAAGAAAGAGATCTTTGAATATAGCCGACTCGATAAATTAGACATGAGCAAGCTTGCCCAATTCAAAGCAGCCAAGGCCATGGAAGAAGCGGCAAAGAATGAAGGTGGCACAGCCGGTGCCGGAATGGGTATGGGTATGGGCTTTGTGCTTGCGCAGCAAATGGGCAGCATGATGAACCCTCAGGCAACCCATCAACCTTTTGGCGGAGCTCCGGTTACTACGCCTGCACCTCCTCCAATGCCGGTTCAGGTCATGTATCATTATGCCGTTAATGGTCAGCAATTAGGCCCTGTTAGCTTCGATAAGCTCAAAGAATTGTTTGCCAATCGAACCGTAAATAGGGATACACTTATTTGGAAACAAGGCCTGGCCAATTGGTCGCCTCTTCAAGACATAGAAGAGCTTAAAGCATTTTTAGGGGGAGCCACCCCACCACCACTGCCCGAAAACTAAGAAGGCATTGGTAATACCCTGAATAGTAACCCGGATAACCTGGTCTATGGAAGATACCAAGCTCTCCGAAAAGAAGAAGGCTTGTGCCAATTGCGGAGCTGAATTGAAATACAAACCCGGATCACACCAGATCAAGTGTGAGTATTGTGGGTATGAAGAATTCATCGAGCAGGCCAAAAGCAGCTTTGAAGAGTTAGAATTGCAACACTATCTGAAAGTTGTGGGCGAACAGGCCTACACCGAGACGATAGACCTCCTGCATTGTAAGAATTGTGGTGGAAACCAGCATGTAGAAGAGAGTTATAAATCGCTTCATTGCGTGTATTGCGGGGAACCCTTGATCCGTGAGGATGTAGAAAAGGAGGGCTGGATCCTTCCCGGGGCATTGATCCCCTTTCAGCTCGATCAGAAATCGGCAAGAAAGATCTTTAAGAGTTGGGTTGGAAAGATCTGGTTCGCGCCAAATAAATTAAAAAGAGCCGCCCTGGATCCGGAAGGACTCCATGGGGTATATATTCCTTATTGGACTTTTGATTCCCAACTTCACGCGCGTTATGTTGGCCAACGCGGTGACTATTATTATGAGACGCAGCGGGTGCAAACCCCTCAGGGTGTTCAAACGAGGAAAGTCCGGAAGACCCGTTGGCAACCTGCTTCTGGTGAGGTAGGTGGCTTTGTTGATGACATCCTTATCAATGCGTCTAAAAAGAAACAAACCGAAATACCTTCTCGTATTGCCCGCTGGAATATAAAGGAACTGGTACCCTATAATTCCAACTACCTTTCGGGTTTTGTCACTGAGAAATACACCATATCCCTAAAGGAAGGGCACCACAGGTCTTTCCAAAAGGCAAAAGAAATCGCGCACAATTGGATCCGGAGAGACATCGGTGGGGATACACAGCGCATTCATCAGGCCGATATCAAGCTTTCGGAAGAAACATTCAAGCATATTCTTCTGCCTTTGTACCTCAGTACCTATTATTATAGTGGGAAGAATTATAACTTCTACATCAATGGTCAAACCGGCGAGATACATGGCACCCATCCTATTTCCTTCTGGAAAATTTTCTTACTTGTTCTGGCCATCATCATAATCGTTGCACTTATAAGCTATTTTGCATGAGAAGGGATCTAGTCATTGGAGATATTCATGGAGGCCTGCGTGCCCTCGAACAAGTATTGGATCGTGCTGAGGTTACTGAGACGGATACCCTGATCTTTCTCGGGGATTATGTAGATGGTTGGAGTGAAGCCGCGCAAACTATTACCTATTTGATCGAGTTGAGTAAGCGAAACACCTGCATTTTTATCCTGGGAAATCACGATCAATTATGTAGAGACTGGCTCAGTTCCGGCAAAGTATTATCGCTGTGGTCGCAGCAGGGAGGTGCTGAAACAATGGCTTCATATGAAGCTATTTCACCGGAGCAGAAAAAAGAACACCTTAGATTTTTTGAGGAACTCAAACCCTATTATTTAGATCCGGAAAACAGACTATTCGTTCATGCCGGCTTTACCAACATGCACGGAGTAGGCCATGAATATTTCACTAAAATGTTCTATTGGGATCGCACATTGTGGGAAATGGCCTTGTCTCTGGAGCCTGGTTTATCTACGAATTCTGATCGTTTTCCCAAGCGATTACAGTTGTACAAGGAGATCTATATTGGACATACTCCGGTTACCCGAATTGGCAAGACTGTGCCTGTTCAAGCAGCGAGTGTTTGGAATATAGACACCGGTGCTGCATTTAAAGGGCCTTTGACCGTTATGGATATTGATAGCCGCAAGATCTGGCAAAGCGATCCGGTATATACCTTGTACCCTGGGGAAAAAGGCCGCAATAAAAAACCGGCCTGAAAGCCGGTTTGTAACTTATAGTTTTCCGTGTTTGTGATCGTCTTGCCACCGCGCAAGGTCTTTCCATTTACCTTCAGCACACATGCGCGCCTGCATTGGCCATGAAGCCGGATCATGCAGCCGGTAGCGATCTCCGCCGGTCATTATAATTTCACGACAGCGCGCTACGTTCAGGTCAGCTAAACCGCCCCAGGTCGTAATCCCTTCATTATTAAACAAGCCTTCAATTTTAGGGCCAATCCCTTCAATGACCTTCAGGTCATTAAGCTTTATAGATTTACCAATGGCCGCTTTTGCTGCTTTTGCATCAAACTGAATATCATCTCCTTCACTGGCCTCTGTAGCGGCAAATCCTGATGCGAGGGAAGCTGCATCAGTTGGGCCAGTTGTTGAAGCACTGGCTGTACTCAGCGAATCCCGGCATGCAGCCAGGTCGGCTTCCAATTGTGCATTCTTTTTTTGTAGTATTTGGAGATCACCGGAGGTATCAACTCCTTTGGCAGAACTCTTTCCTATTAAGTAGCCCAAAAAAGCGCAGATCACACCCACTAGAAGTGGGATGACCCAGCACCAAATACAAATCGTTGAAAAATCCATTTTATATAGTTTATGTGGTTAGAGAATCAGTTTTTCGAGGCAACCTCTTCCGTGGCAGCTTGCGAAGTATCACCAGACTGGCAGGCATCGCAATACATGACAAAAAAATAGGTACCGGCTAAGATGGCGATCACAATGCCGATAAGATTGGTTGTTTTTGCATTCATAGTTAATTCTTAAAGTGTTTAGCTTACAATGTATTAAAAAATCAACAATAAAAGATAAGGAAAATTCCCTCAAAAAGCCCCAATAATGGGACATTGTGTGCATTAAACACTTATAAATAACCATATATACAGGATTTATGACCATCTATACGAAAAGGGCAGTTTAATAAGTTTATTTTATGGACTTTAGATTTAATAAGTAAGTAAGCCATTCTTCTCCCAACTAAGTTCTGGCATTGGAGTCTGGTTTGACGTACTAATTACTTTGATTCATTTGGTTTAGTTTGGTTAGTTTAGAAATTCCCGTTGATGTTTTTGCAGCAACGGGCTTTTCTAATCAACAGACTGAATCGGGATCAAAACAAACAACCAATAAACAAGAATGACTTCACCTGATCACAGTAGATATCGTCTTGCCGTGGCCAATCAGATACATCCATTACAAGTATTGGATGGTTTGGTCTTTGGCTTTGGTATGGAGCTATGCCGGGTGTATAGAAAACTAAAAGAATGCGGTTCATCAAAGGTTGGGGGGCCTTTGTATGTTCAGCATAGCTAGTCATGGCAACATGACTAGTGCCTATAGACCCACCAACAACTAGTAACCGTGTTGCATGGTAGCCACAAATCTAGAAATCCTGTTGGTGGGTTTCTTTTATAGATCGAACTTAATGCCCTGGGCTAACGGAAGATCTTCGGTGTAATTGATTGTATTTGTCTGACGCCGCATATATATTTTCCAGGCATCCGAACCTGATTCCCTGCCACCTCCGGTTTCTTTCTCACCACCAAAAGCCCCACCTATCTCAGCACCTGATGTGCCTATATTGACGTTGGCAATTCCGCAATCACTACCGGCGGCAGACAAGAAGCGTTCTGCTTCTCTTAGATTATTGGTCATAATGGCTGAAGAAAGCCCCTGGACCACATTATTTTGCATCGCTATCGCATTTTCCACTGCCCCTGAGTATTTAAGTAAGTACAAGATGGGCGCAAAGGTTTCATGCTGTACGATCTGGAATTCGTTTTTGGCTTCTACAATAGCTGGTTTTACATAACAACCGCTTTCATATCCTTCTCCTGAAAGGACGCCACCTTCGACAAGTATACTTCCGCCTTGTTCTACTGCCTGCTCTAAGGCATTCTGATACATGGCAACTGCATCTGTATCGATCAGCGGCCCTACATG
>JAHHLF010000362.1 GCA_018679315.1 Bacteroidia bacterium
GTATGATCCATTTCGGGTTATTTGTCACTGCCAATAGCCGTTCATTATACTTGTAAAGACCCAGTTGTGACCGGTTCACACCTGCGAGCAGAATGTCCGGTTGCAGTCCGACCAATTCCCGTTCCACAAAATTCATGGAACCCATAGTAAGCACTTCATGCCTGTCGAAGCGTGCAAGGAACATCAAAGATCCCCCTTCGATGAACTCCGATACTTTCAGTGGCGCCTCAGGTACTTCTGTATACGTTCTGGAATCCAGGTAATGCTTGTCGTTCAAGGCAGAATGAATGGACGGGATCACTTTCACAGCAAAGTTCTCAAACTGGTAATCTTCACCTCCTTTAACAGGATATAACTGCTCATCAGGGATGCCATAGGCGCGGAGAATATTACAGGTCGTTTCGGTTCCTATTACTTTGGCGCCGGTCTTTTTAGCTATATAAGGTACATCAGAAAGATGATCGAAATGCGAATGGTGCACCAGGATAAAATCAGTCCTTTGCACAAGGCTATCAATACTAATGGTATCGGAAACAAAATAATCGGAGCGTTTGACTGTTTGTCTATCGTCATCCGGACTAATGCCCGGGCCTGTACCCAGTTTTACCCTGGAGATATAAGGATCTATCAAAACGGAGATATTTCCGTCATTTATCTGCCAACCGGCTGTGCCCAGGTATTTCAATTGTATAGGCTCATTCTGTGCATTTACGATCGAAGTATTCAAAAAGAATAGCATCGAAGCTAGCGTCAGCAATTGAATAGAATTGAATGAAGTCTTTCTATGTAAGAAGGTGCGCATGGATCTTAGTTTTTGTTATTTCTTTTTGATATTAAAATAGTAGCGATTAATCTCATCTGAATTCGCTTCGATGATATCCTGGAAACCATCGTTGTTGAGATCTGATGTTATGATGTCATAGGTTCTGAAACCTTCAACTGATAATTCGGCCTGTTGCCACTTCCGCCCATTTTCCTGATTGAGAAAGATGGCATTATTTTCTCCCGCATTACCGATTAGGATATCTATCAGGCCATCTAAATTCAGATCTGCAGTTGCCACCGCGAAGCTTTTGTTCGGCCATGAATCAAAAGTGATGGATTGCGTAAAAGGATCAGTTGCATTTCCATAGTAGATCTTATTGGCCTCATCAATATTTGCTGTAATTATATCGAAATGGCCATCATTATTAATATCAGCCACCGCTACAGCACGGGTATTATCCGTACCCGTACCATAGGGGATCTTTTCTGTAAATCCCAGGGCGCCATCATTTAAATAGACATAATTAGCTTGTTTGTCCCGATTGGCAAGAACAAGATCAACATCGCCATCTTGATCTATATCTGCTGCCTCTACATCGATGGTAGAATCCTCGTCGGAACCAAAATTCAGGGATTTGGTGAAAAGACCTTGACCGTTATTAATACAGATCTCATTAGGCCGACCCCTATTAGTTATTAGAATATCCACATAACCATCCTGATCCAGATCTGCGAGGGTAAGATTCCGACTAGGCGCATAGGGTTCCCCAAAAGGTTCGCCTTGGCGATATCTTCCCTTGCCATCATTTATGAAAATATAGTTAGGGGCCATATCATTGGCCACGGCTATGTCCAGGTCTCCATCCTTATCCAGATCTGCCAATTCTGCTGCATATGTGGTAGATCTTTGCGTTCCAAGGTTGTATTCCACCGTGAAGATCCCTCGTCCATCATTTATGAATATGCGATTTTGTCCAGGCCAGTGCCTTCCATTGGCTACAATTATATCGATATCTCCATCGTCATCTATATCACCTGATGCCACAGAGGCAGTACGTTCTTTGTAAGTGCCCAGTATTAGTCGATCACTACTCATCAGTGTATGCTCCTGTGCCAGAACTGCAGGTACTGCAAGCCATAAAAATACTTGGATAACAATCAAGGATACTCTCTGCATGGGTATTGGAATCATTAAACGAATCATTCGGTCTCTATTTTTTATGCCATTTAGCTTGCAAGCTATGGAATAGATAGGCCATCCCTATTCCATAAAGTAAAAAAAGTCCGCCAAATAAGATATGGATAGTAAATTGATAGTCAGGAAAACCCAGTGCTGCTCCTTTGCCGTCAATGGGTAGGATCAAGATCATCAAGTAAGCAAGTAATCCGTGGAGCAAGCCCCACAAAACTTTATTCTGAAATGAATAGGGATAATTGATCCCCATAAAAGCCCCGGAACAGAGTCCTATGAGTGCCCCAAGAGTTATTACCTCAAGACTACCACCCCAACTAAAACCACCGGTCAGCCCACCAATGATTGCCATTGCTCTCATCATCAAACGTCCGCCAATTCCAAGGATCAGCGTGCCTGAAATAAAGCCAGCCAGGATGCCAAGTAGGATATAAGAAATGAATCGTCGCATTTGATCCTAGAATTTGTTTTAAGTCAAAGTAGTCTTCACAGGGAAAATGCCATATACATATCTCCTGAAGATGTTCCCATTTTCCCACCGCCGCAGGCTATAACAATGTATTGTTTTCCATTGACTTCATAAGTGGCAGGAGTGGCATACCCTCCTGCAGGAAGCGCGGTCTCCCATAAAAGTTTCCCTGTCTTCATATGGAAGGCCCTGAATTTTTCATCTTTGGTTGCAGCAATGAACAGGACGCCTCCCGCTGTGATCACCGGGCCCCCATAATTTTCAGTGCCCGTTACCGGGTATTCCGGATCATTCAGGTTCTCTTCATGTCCCAGGGGAATGGTCCATTTATATTCTCCCGTATTAAGGTCAATGGCATTAAGTGTGCCCCACGGTGGTTTTACGACAGGATATCCGTTTTGATCTTTAAAGCGACCAAATCCTACCATGGCATACGGAGTCCCATCTGCCTGTTCTGTTCTGTGGTCCGCTTCAGTTTCTTCTTCCATTCCGCTGAGAAAAGCCGAAATCGATGCCACTTCTTCCTTAGTTAAATTCGGCAAAGCTGGCATGGCCCCTTTTCCCAAAACCATAGTCTGACTTATTTCCTCTGGTGAAAGTCTAGTGTGTACTTGCTGAAGTTCCGGAATTACGCCCAGGCCTTGCAGACTACCGCCATGACATCGGGCGCAATGAATTTGTGCGAGGCATTTGCCACTGGTAGCAGAGCCTACTTCAGCCATACGAACGATCCAGGCCATTTCATTGCTATTTACGTACATGGTTCCATCCCGCGGGTCTACAGCGGCTCCACCCCATTCGGCGCCTCCATCTGCTCCGGGGTATAAGACAGTGCCCAGGGTATCAGGGGGAATAAATTGACCTTTCGAAGTAACTTGATTAAATCTGTCCAATACGCTGAATCCTTTTTCATTTTGTTCGTGGTCAATAAAATCATCGACAAAAGCGGGTGCGTCTGGCCTAAAGAGATCTTCTTCATTTAGGATCTGCCTGGCAAAAGGCACCGGCTTCAATGGCAGCGGCTGTGTAGCTGCGGTTGTGTCTCCTAAAAGAGTTGTTTGCGGATAAGGTTGTTCTTCAATGGGGAAGAGTGCCTCACCTGTAAGCCGATTAAATACAAAAACATGTCCGCTTTTAGTTACCTGGGCTACGGCAGGGATCTTTTTTCCATCTCTTTCCACATCAAGTAAATTCGGAGGCGCAGGCAAATCCCTGTCCCAAACATCGTGGTGGACGAACTGGAAATGCCAGATCCGTTCCCCGGTATCTGCATTTAAAGCAATGAGGGAATTGGCAAATAAGTTGTCCCCGATCCGGGCACCCCCGTACCAATCAAAAGCAGATGAGCCTGTAGGTACATATACAATGCTATTTTCTTCGTCCAATGCCATGCCGGCCCAATTGTTAGCACCCCCAATACGCGGATCCTGGTAGGCATTCTCCGGCCATGTTTCATAGCCGAATTCTTCCGGATATGGTATGGTATGAAATATCCAAATTAACTCCCCACTGTGCACGTCATAGGCCCGAATGTGTCCCGGTGCTGCACCCGGGGATTCTGAAGTACGGAAACCAATGATGTATAAATTCTTGTAGATGACTCCTGGTGTAGTCATAACCACAGGTAATTTTTCAGCATGCCTACCGAGGTTTTCCCGAAGGTCAATTGCCCCATCCTTCCCGAAAGAAGGAATCACTATACCGGATTCAATATCAATGGCATAAAGGAAATTGCCGGCGCTAAAAAAGAGTCGACTTTCCTCATCGCTTCCGGAAGGCCAATAGGCAAATCCTCGGCATAATCCCAGGCCTGATTCATCGGTGTTTTCGGGTGAGAATTCCCATAATTTTTCTCCAGTGGTCGCTTTGACAGCAAAAAGCACATTGGATGCATTCACACCAAAAAGTTTATCGCCTACGACCATTGGGTTGTTTTGAATTTGAGAATTGGAATTTGGGTCCAGGCCTTTACTCTGGTAGGTCCATGCGATCTTTAGCTGAGCTACATTTTCCGTATTTATCTGATCCAGTGTTGAGAAATGCGAACGATGCGGGTCGCCCAGGTAGTGTGACCAGGTTTGGAAATAGGGGTTGTCTTCCCATGAAAACCCCTCATATACAGGCTGTTCCTCAACTCTATTGCAACTTAGATGGCCTAAGGTCAAAAAGAATACAAATACTATATATCGTACAGCCATGGTATTTGCTCGATTTTCGTCATGCTTATTCATGTACCTTGATCCATTCTATAGATCCGTCCTGAACTAGTTTGACAACCATGGTCTTTGTTTTTACCTTCCAGTTCATCATT
The DNA here is from genome assembly GCA_018679315.1 of Bacteroidia bacterium. Taxonomy (GTDB): domain Bacteria; phylum Bacteroidota; class Bacteroidia; order Flavobacteriales; family Flavobacteriaceae; genus HDS-28. The sequence continues at coordinate 4,738 of JAHHLF010000362.1, forward strand.
CTTGTTTCGGAAATACGGTAATATAAATGACCTTCCTCGTTATAATCGGGATCTCCTAGTAATGCAATGAGCTCTACTTCGTTAAGGGATCGAATGGTGTCATTGTACAAAACAGCTTCATACATTTGCTCCCGATAGACATAGTCCTTTCCTTCTTTTAGGACCCATTTGTCTTTGTTAAATGGGATCTCAGTGTTTTGTGATGCCAGCTTGCTAGTCTTTTTATCTTCCTGGTCTGACTTACAGGACATAATAACTAATATGAGCGAAAGAAGTAGTACAAATTTTTTCATAGTTCAAGAGTTTTAAATATAGTCCTCGAGATACTCCATAAGATCTCCTACGGCTAAAGTGGCCCAAAGCAGGAGCAGGGCAAAAGCGATCTTTAGCCATACAGGGATGGAGAATCCTAGTCGTTTTTCGATCGCCTTACTGATTGGTGGAAGATAAAACAATGAGACAGCTAAATAGAATATTCCGGGTACGGGATGTATCAGAAACAAATTCAATATTCCGATTACAAGGAAAAGGAGGCCAAAGGTCCAGCTAATGATGTTCCAGCTTTTTGAATCTTTATCCATGAGTCGACATTTATTTGCTATTCTGTCTTAATAAGGCTTTTAAGGATTTGCCCGATCTGCCAATTTCGGTCTACATCTACAAAATATTCAGCTCCGGGGCCTTTAGCTAAAAGGGGAACTACAGTGGCCGTATGATCTTGTGAGGCCCAGATAATTTTCATATTGGGGTATTCATCGAAATCTACGCCGGCTGCCATTCCGCCTGTCTCATGATCCGCCGTAAAAAGGACTAATGTATTGCCTTGTTTTTCGGCAAAATCCAGGATAAGTGCAAGCGTTTCTTCAATGACTTTCAGGCCTTTTAAGACGCGCTTGGAATCATTGCTATGAGACCCGGAATCTATCTCTTCACATTCTACCATAAGGGCAAAAGGGGTATCTTTTTTTGTCAAATACGTCAAGGCCAGTGTTGTCAATTCCGGAAGATTAGGTGTTGATCCCAGATCCTGTATCTCGTCTTCTTCATAGATAGCCGCAATGGGTTGCAGCGGTTCTGTCTGTGCTGGTAAAGCCAGGGATTTATCTAGAATTTGAAACCGTTGTTTTAGAATATCCATGGTTTCTTGCAGTTCAGGGACCTCTCCTTCACCGATATCTTCCAGTTCGCCAAAGAGAATATCTACCTCGCTGGTAGCTGTTTGCTCCAATATGTCTTTGGCATTATCCCTGGATTTAGTATGTGCTAAAAAAGCTGCAGGTGTAGCATCCCACACATAAGAATCAGTAACTATAGCCGTATTGTAGCCATTCGAGCTTGCTAACTCGAACACATTGGTTTTGCTGTTTCCTTCGGCATCCATGCCAATGACATCAAAAAAGGTGGGTGTCCCGGTGGCCATAGCCGTTGCTGAGGCACCGGAATCGGTAATGGGTCCATAGGTTGAGCGCGTATCATGCCAGGCCCTTATATCGAATTGTTGCCATACGGATTCGGCAGCTGTTTCATTTTGCGACATCATGGCCAGGGACAGGTGACTGAAGCCCATGCCATCAGCAATAAAAAAGATGATATTTTTTGGTTGCGTGGGAATGCTGTCCAATTGAAGGGCTTGAGACTCTGCCTGGGGGGAAAATTGAATGTCGGCAGGCGATGTTTTGGCGATCTTCCAGTTTAAAATGTAGAAGACACCAATGAGCAAGAGTGCCAGTATTAGGGTAGTGATAAGGGCGGTTTTTTTCCAGGGTTTCATAATTTGATCTTTGCGTTTTGGGATACATTTAAGCTAAGCTATCAAGAATGCTCAAATATGCCTTCCAGGGTCCCACTTCTGCTTAAAAATGGCAGGTGTCTACTTCAAACTTCCCTATTTAATGGCTTCTCTTAGTCTACTCTAATATAACAAATTAAACATCGCTACTTTATCGCCTTACTGAGTTTAGATCAGGGGCAATCATTCTTGCAAGAGACTGTACGTATGTATTATTAAATTCCCGCTGAATCCCTATCTTCTGGCCTCATTTAATTCTTCTTAAAATGAAAAATTTGGTCGTTATAACTTTTTTGTTGGGATGTTCAGCGTCTGTATCTGGACAGATAACCAATGCTCCCAGAACTTCATTTACTCAAATGTACCTCCCTGTCTGGGAAGAGGCCAGGGATCATTGCCTGGAAGTAGCCCGGGCCATGCCTGAGGAGCTGTATTCATATAAACCCACCGAAGTGAGCAAGACGTTTGGGGAGCAAATGGTGCATATTGGCTATACAATAGAATTACTCACAAAACGATATGTACAAGGTATGGAAGTGGTGCCGAATACCCCCGATGCCAATGAGATGTCAAAAGAAGAGATCCTGGAATTACTGGAAAGCGGATTTGCCTATACTACTAAAGTTATTCATCTCATTGAGCAGTCGCAATTAGATGAATCCTGTGTTATGTATCATAGCGGAAATACGGTGAGTCGGGCTTTCGCTTTATTTTATGTTCAGGACCACCTGACCAATCACAGGGCCAAGGCAAATTTGTACTTGAGGATGAATGGGATCGAGCCACCGGAATATACATGGTGATCTACTCCAGATCCGGATCTTCTTCAAATTCCATTGAGGCAACAACCTTGTCCCATCGGGTTGTAAAAGGACTACCATAGAGCTCTTTTAAAAGTCGCCTTCTTCGTCTTTCAGAGATATCCAGTGTATCTATGATAGCACGACGCTTTGCAATAAGTTCTCGTCGTTCCAGTTTCTTTTTCAATCGCTCATCGGCAGAGAGTACCAGATTGGATTCAAACTGACCGAGAACCGTACGATCTCTTATTTTCAGTTTTTTTTCTGGCGGGAACGCCAGAGAATCCTGGCCCAATAGTTCAGAACATCCGATCAGTACGAAAAAGCATATAAAGTAGCAGGGTAAGGCTGTATTCTTCATTAGCTGTGATTGTCTCGTAACTCACAACAAATTAGGATATTTTGTTTAGAATATTTGAAGAAATTGGAGTCTTAGCCAGCCTCTCATCGAATATTTCCATGCTTTGGTCGGTAAGTGGCAAAGTAGCTCTAAAAACCTGCAATTCTACTTATGAAACTTTGGACCTATTTATCGGACCAAACAGCTAGTTCGTTCCCGCTCGGATCCAGGAAATGAAATCGTCTGCCACCAGGGAAGGAGAATATGTCCTTGGCGATCGTTCCACCGGCATGTTCTATTTCAACTTTGAGTTTTTCAAGATCGCTGTGGTACAGAACTATCAGCGCACCATTGACAATGTCGCTGTCTGTCTTTTCAAATCCCCCTGCCAGGCCACTTTCTTCAAAAGATATATAGGTGGGGCCATAGTCCGTAAACTTCCATCCGAATAACCGGCTATAAAAATGTTTAGTCTTTTCCAGGTCATGCGCCTTGAGTTCAACATAATCTATAGGGGTGTTTTTCATATCCTGAGGTTTATAAAGCCAATCCTTCCTTTTTCATGGCCCTTCTATAATTCATGGCTACGGCATCAAATTTTAAATGCAGCTCTTTAGCGAAATCAAAAGGCACCTGTTCCGGTCGCTGTGATTCCACAATGCGCTGATCCTGTCTAAAGATAACATCTTCAAAATCCCGATATAGTGAATCCGGCTCCTCTAATTTATAGTTGCGTCCTATGATGCAATAGCCCCGGCACTTATTGGCCGAAATTGGCTGAGATACAAATAGATACACCATTCCTTCTTCACTACCCCAACCCACATGAAGTACGATGGTATAAGGCAAATGCAACTTATAATTGCTTCTTCTTTCCGGATCTGTATTTTCCTTATTGGCGAAAATGGGAAAGTCCTCAGAATTAACTGATTCAGGCCTCACAATGGAATAGTGCAGTACTGAACCTTTCACTTCCACTTTACAATCGGGGACTTCAGGTCGCTCCGGTTCGCCCAGCAAACCCGGATGGACCCATGGAAAATGCCCAAAGTCGGTGAAATTCTCGACCTGCCTGGAGGCATCACTGTCCCAATCATAGGGACCTGTATTGACAAACTTCCATAAACTGTTTTCAAATTCCGGGATATCAGGCAACGGATAAATAGGTTCCTTTAAAGCCACCCAGATCAGGCCGTACTTCTCCTGGCAGTGATAGACCGGGGTTTTCGCTTTGGAAGGTATGGGCGTATCTGGGGCCTGTGGTATCAATACACAGTTGCCCGAACTATTGTACTCCCAGGCGTGATACGGACAAACAATGCAGTCATTCTTTATCCAGCCTAATGACAAGGCCGTTCCCCTGTGAATACATAGATCCTTCATGGCATGTGCTTGCCCTTCCGAACTTCTCCAGACTACAATTGGTTGGTCTAATAAAAAAGTACCATAGGGTGACGCTGTGAGCTCTGTACTATAACACACCGGATGCCAACAGGCATATAGTTTTTTCGGGTATTTATTTTCTTGTGACATGAGTGTATTCCAATCTTTTTATGTCAATTCATACCAAAGTTCCACCATGCCGTCTTTGTATGTGGTAACATCTTTAAGGTGCAAGGGTTGTTCTTTTCCGATATAGTCAAAAAATAATGTGCCGTCTCCCAGGATGACAGGCATGATAGATATGATAATATCATCTACTAGGTTGTGCCTTAGAAACTCTTTGCTGAGCATCGCCCCACCGACAAGCCAGATGTTATGATACTTAGGTTTTAATTGATTATTTACCAACTCTGGCAAGTCTCCTGAATATAAGGAAACACTTAGTTTCTCTGAGTTAAGATCCCTGGAGGTTACAACAATTACAGGCGTATTACCATAAGGCCAGCCCAGTTTCAGTGCATGTTCATAGGTGCGGGAGCCCATAACATAGCAATCGATCTTTTTAAGGAATTCAGCAATATCTTCTTCACTGAGTGCTACTCCATTTTCATAGGTGTCTTTGGAGCGCATCCAGGCAACGCTCCCATCCTTCCTGGCAATAAAGCCATCAAGGCTGGATACCATATGCAAAGTTACCTTAGCACTCATGCGTATTTTGATTTACATACTTAGTTTGGAGGTAAATAGTCATTCGGAATTGGATTCGCCTCAGATTCCTGCATCCAATAGATGTTGATGATCCACCAACGTTCACCATCATTTAGTAATTGAATACTGTTTATGCCTCTCATAAAAGGTACATCATCTGCTTCACTTCTATAGGATTCATACGTACTAAATACCTGCGTTATATTTCTGAATGTGTGCACAACCCTATTGATCTCCTTTTCAAAGAATCCATTCTCTACCAGCCATTTGCCAGATCTGTCTATGTAACCTTCAGGTGTCAAAAATCTGGCATCGAAAAGGCCTTCCTCATTTCTACCCGTTGGTATGAGTCGGGCTTCCGGATGAAACAAATAGGTAAAAAGTTCCCAATCCCTTTCTTCTCCTTTTTCACCCGAGATAACGGCATAAAGTGTGGAAAGCGTGCTATCTAAAGTCTGTACTTTGGAATGATACATCTCATTGGTATTTTGGGCATTTATTGTTATGGAATAGATACAGCTTACAAGCAATAGAACAGTAATATTTTTCATACTAGTTTTCCTATTTTTGGATGGTTAGGAACTTCTTAAAATTGAACACCTAGTTCAGTGGGAAACTGCTCGGGTATCTCTGTTTTATCTTCTCCGAGATTTTGTCGCAAATCAATTTCAATGCCTCGTGATATAGTGGATATGGGAACATCATTTGCAGTCCCTTCAAATGGATTTTCTCCGGTACGACCTATTCGTTCCATCGTATGGAACATCCAGGCCACGGCCATATAAATTGGAATAGCAAACCAGATGAAGTTCTTTCCTAAGAGACTGTAATTTTCAGAAATCTCCTTGCCTATATCAACAAATTGAGGAACCAACGCCAGAGGAAGGAGCAAAAGTAAAAGCCACATAAAATAGTGGTTTAAAGTTGCATATTGGCGGGGATAGGGGAAGTTCTTTATGCGTTCTGTTTTCCCCTGTAAAGTAAAAAGTTCCTGAATAACACCCTCTAGCTCCAGAAATGAAAATTCCCAGACAATGCCTCGTTCTTTCAGTTTTCTGAGGTGATGGGATTGGAGATAGAGCACAGCCGTTTGATGATTGTCATGAGATAACACATAATCCATGTCCTGGGTGGATAAATAGGGCTGCAGGTCATCTTTTAGTTCTGCTTTTGTTTCAGGCGGTCTGATACCCCATTCCTGGTTTGTTTTATGACTACTTGTGGTTTCCCAATCTTTTTTGCTTCGCATGGCGTGACGCAGGGCTGTCATCCAGGCTATGTGTCTGTAAATGAGCGTCTTTACTTCTTCATCTAGTTGTGCTGTTGATACATTTTCATGGGCGTGCTCAGCCGTAACCATATCCTGCACAAATACACCAAAAGTGCGGGAAGTATTTACTATTCCGCCCCATATTTTGCGCGCTTCCCATATACGACCATACACCGCGTTGTTTTGAAATCCAATGATAAAAGCTACAGCAGTGCCGATCAGGGCCATGGGAGTCCATGGGATACGGAACCACTCCAGGTCTAAAAAATAATAGCCCAAAACCCACACGAGAATGATTAATAGAAATAGTAGCGTTTCAAAACGCGTCCATCTCGCCATGTCAATAAATCGATATACCTTACCTGTATACATATGTGATTCGTTTAGTTTTTTAATTGTTTAACCAGAGTACGGGCCAAAACCGTATCGTATATTATTTTCAGCTTTTGGATTTTATCAGAATCGTTAAATTCAATAATATCAACTACCTCAAAAGAGACGACCTCCTGATTTTTTAATGTCCATTTGTATGTAAAATACAAGGCCATATTTGTACTTTTTTCCGCTTCAAAGATCTTTAGTAGCTCGAGCTTAGAGTCTTGCGTATCTGTCTGCAGTTCTCGATAAAAATCGGACGCTTTTTTCAGGCCGTAAAGGGGGGAATCGACAATGGCATCCTGACTAAATAGTTGCAAGAGTTGATCCATATCGCCGTTTTGAAGGAATTTCAAATAATTTTTTGCGATACTTCTTCTGTTGCTCATTGGATTCGAGGTATTATAGGATGTCTGTCAATTTAGAACATGGAAAATACAAAATATAAACCTGTCTCAGAGTGCATTTAATGGATTCAGACTGACTTTGATTTTATGAATTATTGATACCCTGTAGCAGGGTAGAACGCAAGAGAAGGTGTCTGCCGTTCAATCATATTCCTGCCAGCATTCAGATAGCCTTTTAAGGCTAATTAATACAGGCACTTGGCCTTAAGATGAATACGCTATAAGATTTGATAAGAATTAGTATATTTACTAGTATGAGAAAGTATGAGCTCAAGCCAGAGCCTTGCCCGAATCATAGTGAAATCAATTGTTCATACTAAAACAAACAAACCAAAAGTTCTCCCTTATTAATACCGGGTTTTAAAAATGCAAAATAGTCCTCTTAAGCAAAGGCATTTGGCGTGCATCATGTTTACCGACATTGTGGGCTATACTCGCTTGATGAGTAAAAATGAAAGTCAAGCACTGCAAACCTTAGATGAAAACAGATATATCCACAAGACCATTATCAGTAAATATGGAGGTGAATTGATAAAGGAAATGGGCGATGGTATCATGGCCATATTTAATACTGCTACCGATGGTGTTTATGCGGCATGTGAGATACATGCAGCCGCAGAGAACAATGAGGACCTGAATCTCAGGATCGGTTTACATCACAGCCAGATCATCAAGGAAAAAGGGGACATTTTTGGAGATGGGGTCAATATTGCTGCCCGGATCGAGCCCACAGCATCGGGTGGTGGCACACACATTTCTCATGAAGTATATGACAATCTCTTAAATAAGAAAGGTTTAAAAATTGACTTTGTCGGCGGATTCGAATTGAAAAATCTAAACGAGGAGGTCAAAATTTACTCTGTTGAGGCAAATGCTCAGTTCATTAAGGATCTGGCATCCAGAACCAGCGATTATACGGAAAGATCGATTTTGGAAACTAAAAACAGTATTGCAGTTATTCCTTTTGCGAATATGACAGGCGATGCAGAACAGGATTATTTTTGCGATGGTATTGCTGAAGAAATTCTGATAACACTTTCGAATATTAAAGAGCTGAAAGTCGTTGGTAGAAGTTCCTCTTTCCAATTTAAAAACAGCGAATACTCGGAAGTACAGATCGCCGGGACCTTGAATGTGAATCACATCCTCCAGGGGAGTATACGAAGGAGAGGTAACAGATTGCGCATCAATGCTATGTTATATAGTGTAGACGAAGAAAGCCAGATCTGGGCCAAGCGTTACGACCGTGAGCTGGATGACATTTTTGAAATTCAGGACGATATTGCCGAAAAGATCTCCAATGAACTTCATGTGAATCTTGTTGAGAATACGGACCGGGCCAAACCTGTTAGTTTGGAAGCCTATGAAATGCTTCTTAAAGGCCGGTATTTTGAAGAAATGTTCATTGAAGGATTTGACAGGGCGTGTAGCTGTTATTTCAAGGCAGTTGAGCTGGAACCTGATTATGCGGAAGGATATGCCGCCCTGGCCAATATTCATTTCTTACAAACTATGCATTTGCTCCTTCCGCCTCGGGAAGGGTTCAAAAAGACCAAATCTTTTGCTAAAAAGGCATTATCCATCAACAAAGAGATCGCGGGCGCACATTTTGTACTTGGTCAAACCGCTTTCTGGCACGACTGGGATTTTGATCAGGCAAAGGAACACTATGAAAATGCCGCCAAAGCTAAGGTGCCTTATTATTTTACCGGGGTAACCTTGGATCCATGGTATAATGCATTTGCGCATGGGGACTATGAAACAGCGATCATCAACACCATGAAGATCATCGAAACTGATCCGCTGTCTTTTTACAATCAAGTGTTGCTTGGCTATTATTTTACCTGGGGGCAGTATCATGACAAAGCAAGGGAAGTTCTCAACAACTTGTTGAAGCTGGTTCCAAATTACTCAGAGGCCCAACGCCTACTGGCCTATAATAGTTTTATTGAAGGCGATAGTAAAAGAGCGGTAGAAGAGGCAAAAAAAGCTGTGGAAATGGCTCAAGGACTTGGATGGGCACAAATCACTTATAGCATTACCCTGGCACAAAATAATGAGACTGCAAAAGCCAGGGAGATCCTAGAAAGACTAGAAGCTTCTCAGGAAAAGGTGAATGTTTCTCCCTTGGGAATTGCGCTGATCTATACTTATTTGGACGATTTTGACAATGCCTTTAAGTATTTTGACATCGCTATAGAATACAAGGATATTTGGCTTGTTTCCCTTAAACACGGCCCGGAATACAAACCACTGCGCTCCGATCCTCGATTTGATGCCCTCCTCGAGCGAATAGGCTATCCGGAAACCCTTTTTTTTCATTAGAGTGCTGTTATTATAATAACCATAACCGACCATCATGAGTAAATCAGCCAATACTACACCAGAATTAGGACGTGAATATTTACTGTCCGATGAAGATGCCATCATTAAGGAAATGGTGAATGAGATGGAGGATCAAATGCTGCGCATGTATGCAGATGAGGACAAGCACATGCCTAGACAAGTGCATACTAAAAGCCATGGGTGTGTAAAAGGGATTTTTAGAATAGAACCAAATTTAGACGAGAAATACAAAAAAGGAGTATTCAAAGAGCCCAAAGAATATCATTGTTGGGTACGGTTTTCCAATGCCAACCTACCACCGGAAAGCGATAAGAAAAAAGATATTCGCGGGATCGCAATTAAACTTATGGGAGTTGAGGGTGAAAAGTTACTCAACGGCAAGCGGAATGAAAAAACACAAGATTTCTTACTGATGAGCAGTGAGACCTTTTTTTCCAAGAATATCAAGCAATTCAGCCCGCTTTTAAGAGCTGCAACCGCGGAGGATGGTAAAAAGCTTTTATTAAAATATGCCCTTACCCATCTGAAGGTGATCATGCGCCTGATGAAGTCGCGAGTTAAATGCGATAATCCCCTAAATATTCCCTATTGGAGTACACAACCCTATAGATTTGGTAAAGAACAGGACAAAGCAGTGAAATACTACCTTGAACCTTCCAAAGAGAATGAGATACTCAATGAGGATGTTAATGAATATTCTTATCTGCGGATCAATATGGCACAAACGCTCAATGATCATGCCCAAGAGTTTGAATTCTATGTGCAATTCCAGAATGATCCCGTAGCTATGCCAATAGAAGACCCTACCGTTCCATGGGATTCTGAATTTGTACAACTGGCCACTATGGTCATTCCTGCCCAGCAATTTGATAGCAAGGAACAAATGGAGTTCGGTGAAAATCTGTCGTTCAATGCCTGGCACTCGCTTCCCGAACACAGGCCAATCGGCAATTTTAACCGGGCCCGAAAACGGGCGTATGTTGCCATGTCTAAACTTCGCCACGAGTACAATGGAGTACCCGATAAGGAGCCCAGGGATTCTGCCAATTTTTTAGACGGCACAGATATCCCCAAAGGCAGCACAATACCACCTAAGATCCCTACTAAAGGAGTCATAGAAATGCAAGCCCAGGTTACTGTAGATTGTAGCAAGGAAATTGCGTTTAATTTCATTACCAGTGGTGCCGAATTACCTAACTGGCTAAAAAAGGTGGGGAAGATACCTGCGGCCCTTAATGCAGAAAACATGGGTAAGTCCTATAATCAGAGCGGAGATCAACGAATTGTATATTTTGACGGGGGTGAATCTGTGCATGAAGAATTGCTCACATTTAATCCGTTTGCCAATTATTCCTACAAGGCGAGCAAGTTCACTAATGTGCTAAAGAAGTTTTCGGATGAGGCTTATAGCCAGGTGTGGTTTGACACCATGGATGACCAGACACGTATAACCTGGAATTATATTTATACAGCTAAAAATTTCCTGGCGCGCTTCTTACTCAAGTTCATCTTAGGCTTGATCAAGTATGA
>JAHHLF010000204.1 GCA_018679315.1 Bacteroidia bacterium
CTTTTGATCTTATTGACAATAGTTTTTGGATGAATTGGTCTGTAAACAGTCTTTGGTTCTATAGAAGCTTCATTTTCCTTTTCACAATATTCCAGGAAATCATCACGAGTCTCGTGCTGTTCTTTCAGAAACTTATTAGGAGGGTTTGCCTGGGCACCGCGGCCTTTTATATAGGGAATTAACGACATTTAATAGGATTATATCCAAATATATGGATTATTTCCTAATAATGTTTATCTTATGCTAACACTGACTAATTGCTTTTTAGTGCCTCGTTTTGCATAAAAGCGAAGTTGATCCGATCCTTTATTCACGAGTGGCTTGGAAACCATAAAGGGGAGTCGGGCTTCCGCATTATCAATGATCTTTTCGTAGCTGATATTGCCGTCGTTATCTAGCTTAACTGTGAAAATATTACGATTTCGACTAAGGCCTTGTTTAAACATAAGCCTGTTCTTTGTCATTTCTTGTGGCGCTTCATTTGCAGTACAAATAAAGAAATACGTATCGCCATTTTTGGTATATGAACTATAGGAAGCATAAGCTCCGTCACCTTGGGTGACTTCTGTTTTATTGATATTCCTGGCCCATAACAGATCGCCATTTGAATCCAGTTTAGCACAAACTATATCGTTGTGGTGATATCGCTCTACACGAACTCTCCCTCCACTTGAATTGGCTTGTATGCTTTGAGTCACAAAGTATTCCTCGGCATTAAAAACAATACCCTTATCAGGAGTAAAAGAAACATTTTTGAATACCAGGTTCTTGATCCCTGATTCTCCCTCTTTGCCGAATTTGTCCACAACAAACTGCTCCGGGAAAGGATTGTATTTGCGGGATTTTATCTGCATTGACTTTGGGTCGACATTAAAATAGGCCAGGCCATTGTACCTTTTATTTCTTTTGTCGGCATAAAATCCAACACATAGCAATTGATTCTGCTTATATACCGGCTTAAGACCTTCTATATATTTCCCTTCGTCAAGGAAATTCTGAATTTGCGCATCTGTCTCATCTAGTTGAATGAGTTCGTACTGAAATTTTCGATCCAGCGCCCCAATTCTCTTTTTCTTGAAGTAGGCTTTTGCCATGATATAAACCTGTGTCAGATCATCATTGACTGCCAAGTGTTCAAAGGCATAGTTCTTGGTCTCCACCTCAGCGGAAAAATCATGTTCCATCACCTTGCGCAGTGAGGCATCATAAACATGAATAAAATGCTGATTGCGTTTCCCTTTTTTAAAGTGCGTACTGATCAGAAAGACCGAGTTTGCCTCATCATGGAGTAAAGTCGTCGTAAAGCCTGAATTGAAATTCCTGTTGTAATAATTCCTGTCATAGGGCTGGCGCACTTCATCCGAAGCAATGCTCAATAAAGTCTCCTCTGTAAAGGCAAAATCGCCATAAGGACTTCTGTGGACTGAATATTCATATACGGATCTTTCATAGTTATAATCCAGGAAAATGAGATATAATTGCCCATTTCGGACATAACCATGCACGAATTTTTTGCCTTTTAGTTTGTAGTTATACTCGGAAACAAGTTCCAGATCCTGATTATAGTGCTCAATAAGGTAACCTTTAGGCGCTAATATAAGTCCGGAAAAATAAGCCCTTACCATTAGATAACCGCCCTGGCCATCTTCGGCTTGTGCTACAAGATTAGAGTATTTATACCTGTCGTTATATTTCTCGCCAAAGTCATATTTAATAGGCATTTCCTGGGCAAATCCCAAGGATATAAATAAGAGGATGACGAGTGTGGTTACTTGATGTTTCATATGATCGCTTACGCTCTCATACAGTGTTCTAGTGACCAGGAAAATCAGCTTTACGTTTTTCCATAAATGCGGAGGTACCTTCTTCGAAATCTTCTGTTGCAAAACATGCACCAAACGCCTTGATCTCCGTCTGAAAACCATCCTGATCATAGTTAAAACCCGCATTCACGGCATTTATTGCATAGCTAATGGCTATTGGCGAATTTGAAGCGATTTTTAGGGCAATTTTCTTACAATATTCTATTAATTCTTCAATAGAAGTAACGTGATTTACCAATCCAAAGTCCAAAGCCCGATCTACATCGATCATCCCTGCTGTTAAGATCATCTCCATAGCCCGGCCCTTTCCTACCAATTGAGGAAGTCGTTGTGTCCCGCCATAACCGGGGATCACACCTAAAGAAACCTCAGGTAATCCAAGGCGGGCATTATGACTGGCAACTCTAAAGTGACAAGCCATGGCCAGCTCTAGTCCCCCGCCGAGTGCAAATCCATTGACCGCAGCGATTACGGGTGTTTTTAAATTTTCAACAAAGTTGAAAAGTTTTTCCTGCCCTTCCTTAGATAAGCGTTTACCTTCTCTTGCCGTATAATCGGCAAATTCTGCAATATCCGCGCCTGCAACAAAGGCCTTTTGACCACTTCCAGTAAGAATTATAACCCGTATTTCATTGTCATCATCCAGGCTTTGAAAAGCCTGATGTAATTCAGTAATGGTTTCTTTATTCAGGGCATTCAATTTCTCAGGTCGGTTTACGGTAACCACAGCAAGTGGCCCTTCGATATCGAGAAGCACATTTTTTAATTTCATGTCGCTATTGTTTCGTTGATTTTAGGCAATGTCACAGTAAAGACAGTTCCTTTTCCCGGTTTTGAAGCAAAGTGGACGGTCCCATTATATGTTTCCACAATATTTTTCACCATGCCAAGGCCTAATCCGGTTCCACTGGACTTAGTGGTGAATTTTGGTTCAAAAATCATATCCTTTACCTCATCAGTTATACCAATTCCATTATCTGCGACTATGATCTTGACATTCTCATTCTCACCGACAACAGAAACTTCTATTAGCGGATTTTCGATATCAGGCATAGCTTGAATGGCATTCTTGACAAGGTTAGTAACTACGCGCACTAATTGGGTTTTATCCAATTTGGCAATGATCTTTTCTTCTGTCGATATAAAATGAACATAGGGTTCATTAAATATTTCCAAAGCCAGTTTTACCGTACTAACTACATCCAGGGTTTCCTTTTGTTGGGCGGGCATATCCGCAAAGTTGGAGAAAGCCGAAGCAATATTGCTCATAATGTCGATCTGTTGGATCAGGGTTTCTGAGTACTCTTTTACTTTCTCTTTGGCCTTTGGGTCCGTGGGGTCAAAGGATTTTTCAAAACTTTGTACGCTCAGGCGCATTGGAGTAAGTGGATTTTTTATTTCATGTGCCACCTGTTTGGCCATTTCGCGCCAAGCCTGTTCTCTTTCACTTTTGGCTAGCTTGGCCGCACTTTCTTCCAGCTCATCGATCATCCCATTATAAGAGTCTATCAACAATCCTATTTCCTCTCCCGGGTTTTCGATCAATATCTTCTCATTTCGTTTTGAAAGATCGGTCTGAACAAGTTTGTCTGAGATCGTTTTAAGCGAACGTGTAATGTATTTTGATATGAAATATGCCAATCCTATCGCTAACAGCAGCATGACCAGGTATACCCCCCCTAATCGGGTCAGAAATTCACGAAGCTCCATCTCATTAAAGGAATTGTCTTCGTAATAAGGCAGGTTCAAAATCCCTATAGGTTTGTACCTATTATCAGTTATGTAGGTATAGGAAGCCTGGTAGCGGCCTTCCTGGGAGGTATTCTCCTCCACATACCGTTTCGTAGGACTTGCCGTTAAATTATTGAGCACCTCGGCATCCAGGCAAATGGAAATTTCTTCATTTCTGAACGAAGGGCGTGAACTTTTTAAAAGCTGTCCTTCAAGGTCATAAATATTAAAATTCACATTCTGTACATCAGCGATGCGATAGATCTCATCTTTAAAGATCAAAGCAAGATTTTCCGTAACTACCGGATAAGTGGTCTCTTGCAAGGTGTAATCTATACTCTGTTTGATCTGATCTTCCTTACGTTCCAGCCTGCTTTGGTGGTAATCTTCAGACTGTTCGCGATACTGATAAATGGTCACGCCAGCAATAAGAACCGAAGCGATCAATACCAGGAAGATCATGGTAATAAAGATGCGCGAACGAAGGGATAATTTCTTGAACAAGAGCCCGGTATTTTGGGATAAAGATAGCAATAATCAGTCCAAAGTATTCCAGTACTTTTGAAGCTATCCGGGCATCTTCCGACCGCTTATTTCAATCGAACTGCACCTATTCCCGATTCCCAAAGTTTCTGATTATAGGCAGGTATCTCTTTATTAAGTAAGCTTTCCGCTTTAGCCTTGAGTCCTACCCACTGCGAATCTAATTCTGCGCGCCTATCTTTAGACGATTTGTTCACTCGAGGTAATGCACTCCTTGTCTGGTCTATTAGAAACAAGTATTCTGCTGTAAACTTATTCGGGAAATTCTCTACGTCATCATAGGCCTTGGATTTACGCTGAACCATGTCCTCGTCCCAGCTCTTCAATTTTCCTAGCAATTCCTTTCCTGCGTTCTTAAGTGGCGAATCATCCAGATCTGATACAATCGACTTTAGTTGATCTTGAGCCTTAAATAACATGTTTACATTAGTATGCATGTCTGTAAGATTCTCTTCAATCTCTTTCATAAACATGTCATAGGTATCATACTGTGATGTCGGAATGTTGAACCCAGGAGTTTCCTCAATCCTTGCCGTAGTTTCCACCTTTTGATCTCCTATTGAGAGAACAAGTGTGTGCGTCCCCGGAATTGCTTTATGCCCTGTGAATCCCGCTTCCATATAAACCCCAGGGATCCCGGGAAGTATCGGATAGTTCAAATCCCACACAAAACGATTGAGCCCCTCCTTTTTTGATAATACCGGAGCAGGAGGAGGACCGCCGCCATTGTGTTTTACATAGTCTTTGTCTTTCTCAGAACTAAAGGAGCGCACTTCACCGCCATTGCTGTCCAAGATCTTAAGCATAATTTCTGTACTATCTGTCAGTGCCGGTAGTTGATAATAAATAACCATACCGTTGGCAGGATTAACCCCCTTAAATGGATGTGTCCCTTTTTGATTTTGGCTGTTGCCGCTTAAAGGACTACCCCAGGAAGCATTCAATGCTGGTTCAGGTGTTAAGATCCTCAATCCTTTTTCCTGAGGGTTATATTGCTGTAAGGCTGCAAGATCATCCAGCACCCAAAAAGAACGCCCTGAAGTAGCTACGACAAGGTCTCCTTTATGCACTTTCAAATCTGTAATTGGGGTAATTGGGAGATTGCGTTGCAACGCTTGCCATTTTGTGCCGCCATTCCAGGAAACATAGATACCCTGTTCAGTTCCGGCATAGAGTAGATCTTTCCTAACTGCATCTTCGCGTACAACTCTTGTAAAGGCGCCATAGGGGATACCAGAGCTGATATTCGTCCAACTCTTACCATAATCAGTAGTTTTATAAAGTCCGGGAGTATAGTCATTGAACTTATAGCGCGTTGTAGCAATATAAGCAGTTCCCGGATCATGAGGGGAAATATCAATGGCATTAACCAGGCATTCCCTCAGGCCTTTGGGAGTGACATTTGTCCAATTCTCACCCCCATCCCGGGTCAGGTGTACAAGGCCGTCATCGCTGCCTGTCCAGAACACCCCTTTTTCATGCGGCGATTCTATCATATAGGCAATGGTCCCATAGTTTTCGGCTCCGACCGCTTCTATCGTATATGGGCCGCCACCTGCACCTTGTTTCTCATCCATATTTCTGGTTAGATCCGGAGACACTTCTTCCCATGTTTCACCCATATCACGTGTGCGCAAAACCATTTGCGCACAATGATAATACGTGCCCGGTTCGTTCTTCGACCAAATAATCGGAGCATTCCAATTATAGAGATATTTCATATCCCTGGCTTCGCGCCCGAGATATTGGATCGGTGCAGCCATGATCTTGGTGTTCTGCTTAAGGTCCATATCTAACATATTAATGGTTCCCAGGTAACTTCCACCTGCTACATATTTCGGATTGTCCGGATCAAATGCTAAAAACGCGCTTTCACCTCCAGCGGCATATGTCCAGTCTTGTTCTCCAATGCTTCCGCGACCGACAGATAAACTTGCAATGCGAACTGAAGTATTGTCCTGTTGCCCGCCATAAATATTATAGGGAAACAAATTATCCGCATTGATGCGATAGAACTGTGCCGTAGGCATATTGCTTTGTGTAGACCAGGTCTTGCCAAAATTGAAAGATATGGCTGCCCCGCCATCATTGGCGATCACCATATTCTTAGAATTATCCGGATTGATCCAGAGATCGTGAAAATCGCCATGTGTTCCTCTGAGTCGCTCCCATGTTTTACCTCCGTCTTGTGACCTTAGCGCAGGAGCACTCATGACATACACCGTATTTTCATCATTCGGATCGGCAAAAACTTCAATATAATACCATGCCCGTTGGACCAGTCTGTTATCTCCGCTTATCATATTCCAGTAGTCACCTCCATTGTGAGAAACAAAGAGTCCTCCGTGGTCTTTGTTGGAATCGCTTTCAATTAGCGCAAACACCTTATCTGGATTTGCAGGACTTACGGCAATAGCCATCTTTCCTAATTCCTTAGGTAGTCCTTTGTGTATTTTAGACCAGGTTTCGCCCCCGTCTGTTGACTTGTACAAACCACTTCCCTCACCCCCACTTATCACAATATGAGGCTTGCGCTGATGGTGCCACATAGCCGCATATAGTATTCTTGGGTTAGTAGGGTCCATTGACAATTCGGAACAGCCTGTCAGGTCATTTACAAAGAGCACATTCTTCCAGGTTTTACCTCCATCTGTTGTTTTGAAAATGCCCCGTTCTTTATTGGGTCCATACAACGCTCCTTGTGCGGCTACCCAGGCAACATCCGGATTGCTTGGGTGCACTACGATCCTTGAAATATGCTGAGTAGCTTTGAGGCCCATATGTTCCCAGGTCTTCCCGGCATCGGTAGATTTATATACGCCGTCTCCATACGAGGTCATCACTCCCCTCGGAGCGTGTTCGCCCATTCCGCAATACAATACATTCGAATCAGATGGGGCAACAGCAATAGCACCTACTGAGCCTGTTTTAAAAAATCCATCTGAGATATTTTCCCAGCGTTGCCCTGCATCTGTAGTCTTCCATAACCCGCCACCTGTTGTTCCCATATAGTACGTCAGCGGATCGCCAAGTACTCCCGTTGCGCACACAGAGCGGCCTCCCCTGTAGGGTCCAATATTCCTGTAAGTTAGCGGACTGTAATATGATTCAGCATCTGGGTTTTGAGCCGTTGCCGGCATATCGTAAAAGAAAAGAAATGCCCCAATGGACACAATCCATTTAATTGATTTCATGTATATGCTTTTTTGTCTTATTCTTCTATGAACAGGTAATTGAGGTTTGCTGCATTAAATGCCGTATTGAAGGCCGAGATCTCCTTATCCACCAAGGCATCAAATGTTTCCAATTGCGCATTGATCTGTGAAGTCAATTCGTTCTTCACGGCTACATCCTGGTCTGTTGGAGGGAAATCATCGAATCCCACCAAGCTATTCAAATGCCCTAATTTATTTGTAAGTCGGATCGGGAAATTCAACGGGTCCTGATTACTACGGTTTTTTGTTTGGTACAGCGCTTTTTCAATATCACCAAAATCTTCTTTCATTTTCTTAGCCTTATCAAGCAAGTCCTTTATCTCTTCATTCCCTTTGTATTGCTTCATAAAGGCATCTAATTGAGCAGATACTTTCCGTATCTTCTTGATGGATTGATGCGCCCGATCCACCGACTTATTAATGTCCGAAATGAAATCGTGTTGCTTTTGCATATCAGCAACACTTACTTCGGCGCGCGGATCCGGAATAATTTTGAAATCCTGGGAAGTTGTATTTCCATTGACCGAAAGATGGACTTTATATGTGCCGGGCACTGCCTTGGGTCCGCTTAGATTTGCAGCCCATAAGATCATTCCTTTTAGTCGTTCTGCTGCCTTGCCCCTTGTATTCCATACATGGGTATTTCCCCCTTTATTAACTTTTAGTTTATCGTCCTTTTCTTTGTCATAAGTACTATACGAAGCCAGGGTATCTCCCTGCGTAGTTGTATATGTCAGGGCTATAGAATCCTTCTTTGAGAAATCTTTCAAATAGAAATGAGTGATCACACCATTAGGGTGGTTCTGCCCCTCAGTCAAGGAAGGCGTACTACTCGATCTTCCTTTAGTACGGTAGGAGTCCTTAGGCTTGAACAAAATGTTTGAAGCATTTTTGCTCGCAGCATCTAATTGGTGAAGAACTGTCAAGTCATCCAGGATCCAGACACTTCTACCCTGGGTAGCAACGACAAGGTTATTGTCTTTTAACGCGAGGTCTGTAATAGGAACAATAGGCAGGTTTAATTGAAACTTTTGCCAGTTCATGCCGTCATTAAAAGAGACGTACATCCCCGTTTCCGTTCCGGCATAAAGCAAGCCTTTTCTTTTGGGGTCTTCACGTAATGCTCTGGTGAAATGTTCATTATCTATACCGTTGGTGATCTTCGTCCATGTTTTACCAAAATCTGTGGTTTTGTATAAATAGGGTTTGAAATCTCCGAGCTTATAACGGGTTGCTGCTACATAGCATGTCCCCTCGTCAAAAGCGGAAGGTTCTATGCTGTTCACCATACTCCATTCAGGCATATTCGCCGGGGTGACATTCTCCCAATTCTGTCCTCCGTCTCTAGTTACATGAACTAAGCCATCATCACTTCCAACCCACATCAATCCTTCTTTGAGTGGACTTTCATTTGCAGCAAATAGGGTACAGTAGTATTCTACTCCTGTATTATCCTGTGTTATAGGTCCGCCACTTGATACCAGTTTAGCTGGGTCATTTCTGGTGAGATCGCCACTTAGCAGCTTCCAACTTTGTCCTTCATCTGTACTCATGTGCACATGATTTGAAAACGTATAAAGCTTTTTTGGGTCGTGCTTACTAAAGATGATAGGAAAGTTCCACTGGAACCTGTACTTCATGCCTTCAGCTCCATATCCCATAGGGTTATCCGGCCATACGTTGATAGCCCGCCGTGTATTTCGCTCATGGTTAACTCGTGTCAGGAATCCTCCATAACTACCCCCGTAGACAATGTCATTATTATTCGGGTCTACTGCAATATGCGCACTCTCACCACCTGCTGTACGTTCCCAGTCGTCTTCATCGATCGTCGAGCCATCACTTCGATGTTTAATGCGAACGGTCGAATTATCCTGTTGCGCAACATAGATCCTATACGGGAAGGAATTGTCCGTTGTTACCCGATAGAATTGTGCTGTAGGCTGATTGTAATAGGTGCTCCATGTTTCACCTCCATCATAAGAAACCTGGGCGCCCCCATCGTCCCCAATGATCATGCGTTTTTGATCTTCCGGAGCAATCCAGAGATCGTGATGATCTCCATGCGGGGCATTAAAGGTCTTAAAAGTACGACCGCCATCTGTTGATCTGTGATAGCGTACATTGAGTACATATACGAGGTCTTCGTCTTCGGTATCTGCATAAACCCGGGTATAATACCAGGCTCTTTGACGTAGTTTACGTTCGCTATTTACCTGGGTCCATTTCTTTCCCCCGTCATCGGAGCGAAACAAACCTCCTTTTTCCTTATTCTCCACAATAGCCCAGACTCGTTGTGAGTTCTTTGGGGAAACAGTAACCCCAATTATACCTAATGTATCTTTTGGAAATCCTTCGTTTTTAGAGATCTCTTTCCATGTCTCTCCACTATCCGTACTTTTCCAAAGCGCCGATCCAGGCCCCCCGCTACTTAAACTATAAGGTGTACGCTGAACCCGCCATGTAGATGCGTATAATATTCTAGGGTTGTTTGGATCAATAACCAGGTCTACTGCTCCCGCCTGGTCATTGGTATACAGCACTTTTCGCCAGGAGTTTCCGCCATCGGTACTTTTATATACCCCTCTCTCCTGGCTAGGCTTATAAATATTACCCATAACAGCTGCATATACCGTGTTATGGTCCGTTGGGTGAACCTTTAGTCTGGGAATATGCCTGCTTTTTTCGAGGCCTGCCTGTTTCCAGGTTTTCCCGGCATCTTCCGTTTTCCATACCCCATACCCAGAGGATACATTACCGCGAACCGTCTTTTCGCCGCCACCAACGTAGATCACATTCTGGTCGCTTTTGGAAACTTCTACAGCCCCAATACTTCCTCCAAAATATCCATCTGAAATATTTTCCCAACTGCGGCCTCCGTTTTCAGTGCGCCAAACCCCTCCGCCTGTGGCGCCAAAATAAAAAAGGTTAGGCTTACCCGGTACTCCGGTTACAGCTGCTGATCGACCTCCTCTAAAAGGGCCCACAAGTCTGTATTCCATGCTGGAATACAATTCTTCAGGATAGGTCTGTGTCGTGTTGGAATTCTTGGTTCTTCGTTGAGCAGAAAGCGTAATACAAAAAAGTAAACATCCTAATAGAATGAAATACGCTTGGTTGGTGATGGTTTTCATGTAGAAATTCTTGAATTAGAAGCAATAAATGTAATGAAATTTCATTGAGGCCTGGTTGATGACTTTGTAGGGTATTCCTTATAATTTTGTACCTTAGACTTTGTCGGCTAAATACCTTCCCCCGGGTCGACTTTCCCTTAAGTAGCACTAAATAAGATTATTATAAAAATATTATTGCTATTTAAGGAATACAGCCTAAGACTGTAAGTTTGTAAAGCAAAATAAGTTGGGAATTGAAATAATGTCCAGGACATAATTGAAAAGCCCAACTTCAACAACAATCAATTAGTTAACCTAGACGAGATCACCCAGCCATGAAAAAAATAATTCGATGTAGAGACATTGGCTATGATTGCGATGGAATTTTTCACGCCTATAGTGAAGAGGAAGCAATGTTCAAGGCCGCTGCACATGCCAGAAAGGTACATCACCTAAAATGGCTTACAATTGACGTAGCAGAAAGATTGAGACGGGTAATGCGAACAGAGGAAGTCGCAGCCTAACTTATCTTCCTCTCCCTATCCTTTAGATGCCAAATTAAGTCGGATCTCCTTACGCAGAAAATATCCGGTAACAAGTGTTGCCAGGATGTCTGCAATGGGAAAAGAAATCCACACACCTATTTCTCCAATAAACAGTGGAAGAATTAATACTAGGGGAATAAAGAAAAAACCTTGCCTGGTCAATGTCAGTAAAAGGGCTGGAATGGCTTTCCCTATTGCCTGAAAATAGGCAGCTCCTATTAGTTGTAAGGCGATAAACGGGGTAGCTGCAAAGACCCAGCGCATGGCGGCTGGGGTGTTCATAAGCACGAATTCATTTGTAGCTCTATCCGGAGCACTTATTTGTGCACTATCCGAGATGAACCACGAAGTAATAAATTCTGGGAAAATCATTAATCCCACAAATACTAAGGCTGCCATGATCGTAGCATATTTGATCGCGGTATAGATAATCTTTTTTACCCTTTCGAATTTCCTCGCCCCATAATTATACCCTGCAATAGGAAGAAATCCCTGGGTAACTCCGTATACGGGAAAAAGAGCAAACATCAACATCCGGCCAATAATCGCATATACAGCTACCATAGCTTCCCCTCCCAATTCGAAGAGAATGTTGTTCATGACCAGATAGGTGATACTTGTAGCTGCCTGGCGGCCCAGGGTAACCCCTCCCAAACTTCCAATTTCTTTGATGATCGTGCTGCGAAGCAAAAAATTGCCAGCCTTGAGCCAAAGTTCAGAATATGAGGATCTAAAATACCAGAAAATGTAGGCGAAACACAACAGGTAACTCCCAGTACTAGCCCAGGCAGCCCCGTGCATACCCCAATCGAATATATAGATAAAAACATAGTCCAGAACCAGGTTCCCTATGGAAGGAATGATCATGGCGATCATGGCAAATTTGGGTTTCCCCTCAGCCCGGATCACTGTATTTCCCATCATACACAAAGCGAGAAAAGGAATGCCATATAAGACAATGACATAGTAGATCTTGGCTAAAGGAAAAATGTCGCCTTTGCCTCCAAAAGCCGGGATTAAGCTATCTACAAAATAAAGGCCGAGGAGGGCCATAGAAATGGTCACCAATAGGGTGAGGCTCACTTGGTTGCCGAATGTATTTAGCGCCTTTTCCCTATCTCCGGCACCTAGAGCCCTGGAAATGATACTACTCCCCCCAATACCAATGGCCATGCCCAAAGCGGCAATAAAGAAGGAAACAGGGAGCACTACATTTATTGCAGCAATAGCAATAGATCCGATCCAATTCCCGACAAAAATAGTGTCGACCAAAATATTCAGACTCATCACCAGGATCCCTATAGAGGCCGGAACTGCCTGCTTGATAAGCAGGGGTCCGATAGGTTTCAATCCGAGTTCATCTGATAAGTAATTTGCCATGCGCGCTTTTGCCCTTTGCCTGGTTTAGAAAAGATGTAAAGGTAGCATTAGTTCTTTAAGGGAATTCAGGAAACATCTACTTCATAAGACCGAATCAAAAATCTGAGAAGCCAGTATAATTAATGTTATTTTTACCCTATGGCACGCAGGCACACTCTCTTCTTTGCCTTTGTCCTTTTAGGACTGTTTTACGCTAATGCACAACAAATTGTTTGTGGCCCATTAGATAGTCTTGATTTTAATAAACGGCTAAAGAAGATCCAGGATTTTCCGGAACAAAAGGAAACCGATCTGATGGTGTCAATAGGAAAGACTTTCTTACATACGCCTTATGTGGCACATACGCTCGATCTAGGTAAAAATGAAAATTTGGTGATCAATTTAAAGGGATTGGATTGCACCACTTTTATAGAGAATGTATTGGCTTTTACCTTAATGAAAGTGGAACAGGAAAGTACCCTGGCACAATTCGCTGATCAACTAAGAAATATCCGGTACCGCGATGGCGAGATGGACGGCTATGCATCCCGACTTCATTATTTTACCGAATGGATCTCGAACAATGAAAAAAAGGGGGTCCTGAAGGACGTCACTAAAATGCTAGGCGGTGTCTTGGTGGAAGCGCCCAGAACCTTTATGAGTGAGCACCGCGAGGCATATCCATTACTTGCTGATGAGGAAAATTTTCGAGGAGTTGTTCAAGCAGAAGCAGCCCTGAAAGCTAATCCGTACTATGTAATCCCAACGAACCGACTAGCAACTCTTGAATCGAGTTTGAGGGAAGGTGATATTATTGCCTTTGCTACCAAAATTAAGGGCTTGGATGTTACACATACAGCGCTAGCAATTGAAATAGAAGATCGGATACATATCCTGCACGCTTCGAGCAGCGGGCAGGTGGAGATCTCCAAACTTCCGTTATTGGAGTATATAAGAGGAATAAAAAATTCGAGTGGATTGATAGTTGCCCGAATTACACCAAGGTAAGGATGCTTCCTGCCGACGTATCATGAAACCAGATCCCTGCAATTATGAAACAAAAAATATATCAGGTTGATGCATTTGCTTCGGCCCTCTTTAAAGGAAATCCGGCTGCTGTGTGTATAATGGAATCATGGCCTTCTGAATCGCTTATGCAGGATATTGCCATGGAAAATAATTTATCTGAAACCGCTTTTCTCGTAAAAAATAAGGAGCGCTATGATATTAGATGGTTTACTCCAGAAGTGGAGGTCGACTTATGCGGACATGCAACATTGGCCTCGGCTTTTGTGCTCTTTTCTTATCATGAACCCAAGGCCGAAAAATTGGACCTCTTTTCTCCAAGAAGCGGCCCGTTATCAGTTTTACGGCAAACAGATGGCAGCCTTAGTTTAAATTTTCCTGCAGATACCATCGCCCAGATCGATCCTATACAGGAGTTGAATCAGGCCATGGGAATAACACCTCAAAAAACCTTTAAGGGCAAAACAGATATCATGCTCATATATGGATCCCAAACGGAGATTGAAGGCCTGCAACCCAATTTCTTTTTAATGAAATCTTTGCCTGTTCGGGGTGTAATAGCTACCGCTCCAGGAGTAGATGTAGATTTTGTCTCTCGTTTTTTTGCTCCTCAATCCGGCGTAGATGAAGATCCGGTAACGGGTTCTGCACATACCAGTTTAACTCCTTTTTGGGCTAAAGAACTAAACAAGGAATTGCTATTTGCCAAACAATTGTCTAAACGTGGTGGCGATCTCATGTGTCGCATGATGGGTGACAGAATTGAATTAACAGGGAAGGCTAAACTCTATCTGGAAGGTGAGATCAATATTTAAATAATGTATTTGCCTGGGCAATTTCCTTCAGCTAGGTAAACCCATCAGAGTATCGTATTTTAGCAATGGTCTAATACACCACGACTATGGGTCTTCTGATTTTCTACGCCTTAATTTCTATAATATTTTCTTTTTTGTGTTCCATTCTCGAGGCCGTTTTGCTCAGTGTAACTCGAACCTTTGTGAATGTCAAAATAAAAGAAGGCAAGCATTACGCACGCATCCTGGAAGTGCTCAAAAAAGATGTAGATAAGCCTTTAATTGCTATTCTTACTTTAAATACCATTGCCCACACGGTAGGGGCCATCTTGGTAGGTGTTCAGGCAAAAGTGGCTTATGCAGAAGCTTATGGCACGCAAACCAGACGTATTCTTGGGATTAACTTTACTGAGGATGTGATGGTCGGTGTTGTTTCCACCTTAATGACCATATTGATCCTGGTAGCCTCCGAGATCATTCCAAAAACAATTGGGGCTACCTATTGGAAGAAACTCGCCAATTTCACGGCTAAGACATTAAAAGCTATGGTCTGGGTCCTAAAATGGACGGGCATCTTATGGGTCCTTCAGCTATTTACCCGGTTAATCGGAAAAAAAGATCATAAAGGAAGTGTATTAAGTCGGGAGGATTTCACAGCTATGGCCGATATAGCCCATGAAGAAGGAGTATTCCAGGAGTCAGAGTCTATTGTAATAAAAAACCTCTTACGCTTTGATGAAGTTTTTGTAAAAGATATTATGACCCCCAGGGCAGTGATGAAAATTGCTCCCCAAACGCAAACTATCAGGGATTTTTTCGAAGAAAATCCCAAATTACGCTTTTCACGTATTCCTGTTTACGGAGAAGAAGCGGATGTAATCACCGGTTTTGTTCTTAAAGATCGGGTCTTGGAAGAATTGGTTCATAAGAATGATGAACAACCCCTGTCGTCCATTAAAAGGGAGTTGTTAGTAACCAAGCGCAATACGCCCATCCCTCAGTTATTTGAGACTTTTATTGGAAAAAATGAGCATATTGCCTTAGTCGTAGACGAGTATGGCTCAGTAAGCGGGCTGGTCACCATGGAAGATATCCTGGAAACACTATTGGGATTGGAGATCATGGATGAAAGTGACAATGTCGAAGACTTACAACTCCTGGCGCGTAAGAAATGGGAAGAGCGTGCCAAGCGCACAGGGATAATCGAGTAAAATGGAAAAGGCATATTTAGACACAGCTATCGGTATTGTGGAGATTACCGGGGAGCATGAAGCGATCTTTACTGTTGGATTTGTCAACGAAAAATCAGTAGATTCATTTTCTGAATCCGGAATGGTCGGAAAAGCCAAAACACAGCTGGAAGAATATTTTGATGGTAAAAGAGAAGAATTTGATCTAATGTTGATCCCTTATGGCACGGCATTTCAGCGGGGTGTTTGGGATGCTTTGCAGCAGATCCCGCATGGAAAGACGATTTCCTATATGGACTTAAGTCGAAAACTAGGGGATGTGTCAGCCATTAGGGCGGTCGCATCAGCAAATGGTAAAAATCCTATTGCCATAATAATCCCATGCCACAGGGTAATTGGAAGTGATGGATCACTGACTGGCTATGCAGGAGGCTTGCACAGAAAGCGGTTTTTGATCAATTTAGAGTCACCCGTGCATCAAACCTCACTTTTTTAGCAAACCATTTGACGAATTCTTAAGATAATTATATTAGGATTAGCTGTCTTCAGGATATTCTAAAGCTTTTTGCCAGTTACCGCATTAAATCTGCAGCATTTCGCCCTATATTTCCATAGTTACTTTATTTTGACAACCACAATCATTCAGGCTGATGATACATAAATTAAATCTGGAACATATTCTCTTTTTGGATATTGAAACAGCGCCTCAAAAGGTAGATTTTTCCGAGTTGAGTCTAGTGGAACAGGATTTATGGGCTGAAAAGACAAAATACAAAAGAAACGAAAAGGAAAAACCATCAGATTTTTACAAAAATGCAGGTATTTGGGCCGAATTTGGTCAAATTTTGTGCATTTCCGCCGGTTTTT
>JAHHLF010000130.1 GCA_018679315.1 Bacteroidia bacterium
GGGATGATAAGTGTGATCATTCACGAAGTGGGTCATAACTTCTTTCCGATGATCGTCAACTCTGATGAACGCCAGTGGGGATGGATGGATGAAGGATTGGATACGTTTATGCAATACATAGCCGAGCAGGAATTTGGCGAAAAGTTTCCGGACGTTATCGCTCCGAATACCAAGTATCCTTCCCGCAGAGGAGATCCGGCGAAAATAGTACCCTATATGAGCGGAGATCAATCCGCATTGTCGCCTATCATGTCGAATCCCGAAAACGTATACAGCCTAGGTCCGAATGCCTATGGAAAACCGGCCACTGCACTGAATATTTTACGCGAGACCGTAATGGGCAGGGAATTATTCGATCATGCCTTTAAAACATATGCGCAGCGTTGGAAATTTAAGCACCCAACTCCTGAGGACTTTTTCAGGACGATGGAAGATGCCTCTGCTGTAGATCTTGATTGGTACTGGAGATCGTGGTTCTATACTACCGACTATGTCGATATTGGAGTTGATGATGTTAAAAAGTACCATGTAAGTGCAAAACCCGGTCAGGAGATGCGCGACTTTATGACTGCGCGAAACCTTACGGAAGCAGATCTGCCACCACTTGTCTATCTGGTTGCAGAAGATAGTGAGGATTTTGACCCGGAAACAAAAGGGAAAACACCATCAGAGGTATCCATGAATCTGAAAGAATTCATGATGGATAATATGACCGAAGCCGAAAGAGCAGAAGTTAAGGAGCCCAATTTCTTCTATGAGATCACTTTTAACAAGCCGGGTGGAATTCCAATGCCATTGATCGTAGAATATACCTACGCCGATGGATCTACAGAAATGATTACATACCCACCAGAGATCTGGAGGAAAAACGACGACCAGGTTAAACGCGTTATTTCTTCTCAGCAAGAATTAGTTGGGATCGTAGTAGATCCTAAAGCTGAAACAGCGGATATCGATGTAACCAATAATAGTTGGCCCAAGAAGGAACAAAAAACCGGCTTCGACCAATTTAAAGAGAAGATTAAAGGAAAGTAATCTCAAGGTATCTCTGTTTGAAAAGGCCTGCATAGATCACTTCCATGCAGGCCTTTTTGATACATTCTTACGTATATTTGTTATATGGCAACACAAATTCCTCTATTTATAAGTGGCGCAGAGATCGTTTTCATCATGTTTATCGTGGTGATGGTTTTTGGTGCCGATAAAATTCCCGGGATCGCCAAAAACATGAGTAAGGGGATGCGCCAACTTCGCGATGCAACAGATGAGATCAAACGCGAGATCCAGAACAGTGCAGAGAAGCAGGGTCTGGATACAGATCTCACTTCAGAGATCAAAAAAGAATTTGATGATGTAAAAAAAGGGCTGGATGATGTGGCCGGCACTATCAAACGAAAGTGAGATAAGCCATGCTGGAACGATTGATCGAATGGGATCGGGAAACCCTTATTTTTCTGAATAGCTTAGGAATTGAACAATATGACGGCTTCTGGACGCTGATCACTCTAATTCCAACCTGGATCCCATTATTTTTATTCTTCTTTTTCCTGATCCTTTGGTACCATCCTTTTAAGAAGGCACTCTTTCTTATGGCAACAGTTATGGCTCTATTGGGCTTCGTTCTTCTTGCTACCGACCTTACTAAGGAATGGGTGGAACGAATCAGGCCTAATAACGATTCCGAGATAAGTCACCTGTTACGTGTTTTAAGGAATCCCACCTCCTTTAGTTTTTTCTCCGGACATGCAGCTACAAGTTTTTCCATCACCACTCTGGTAGTCTTTTTCCTGAGAAAACGTACCAAATGGATATGGCTCCTCTTTGTTTGGCCCATTCTATTTTCCCTAAGCAGGATCTATGTCGGTGTTCATTATCCTATCGATATCCTTGTTGGAACCCTTGTTGGAGTGTGCTCGGCATTTTTATTTTACTACCTGTTCAAGAGATTTATAGCACCCTACACAGACTGAGACCGTCTCTAACTGGTAGAATGATCACTGCTACACGGGGATCTTCTTTGAGCTTTGAATTAAAATTTTGCAAGGAAAGGGTAGCATCGTCATCAGCAGCTGCAGGCTGTGCCACCTTGCCCGACCATAAAGTGTTATCACATAAAATGACAGATCCGGACTTTGTCTTTTTCAACACCGCTTCGTAATACTCATCATAGGCCACTTTGTGGCCATCGATAAAGACGAGATCAAAAG
>JAHHLF010000067.1 GCA_018679315.1 Bacteroidia bacterium
ACGTGAAGTTCTGCCACCGAGAATGGCATCCGGATCATCTTCTGCGCGAAAGAGAAGAAAGACGGTATCATTTCTTACTATAGCACCCGGATTGAAAACGTCTGCCTGTTGCCAGGCCACGGTATCCCCACTAACAGGGCATATGAAGGAATACGATGGATCAGCGGTCATTATTGGGTTCAATTCTGTTTTCTCAAAACCAAGTAGCCAGGGCTCCGGGTTCGCACAGCTGTAAATGAATAGGAGAGTAAGACTCCCAACAATGGCCGATTTGATTCTAATTTTCATACTGTAAAATAAGTTCAGAAGATACGATTTTCTTTGTACCTCCCTATATCCCTCCTTATTAGAAGAGACTGTTATTAACCCATGAGCGGAGAAGAAACTACGCAGGGCATCCCCACTTCCAAGAGGGGATCGAGGGGAGTTTAAAGCGAGAGTACTTATTTTTGTGTTATGAAATTCAAACAACTCTTATTAGTCTTCGGTATACTCTTTTTGTATTCACACTGCAAGGAAGTCAAAAAGGAAGAAGTACTACCTGATGTCGTGGAGAAGGAAATTATGCTTGAAGATTCCATCAAGATCATTATGAAAATGCCGAAAGTAGAAATCCCTTCCTTAGCTGATCTCTCAGATACATTATTTATAAGACTCGCAGATTATAGTGCTGATTTTCAGTATGATATGCGATATGCAACTGAAAATAATTTTCTTAAGGCCAAAGTCTATGATTGCGCAGAATGCTATACGAGGGTGAAAACAGCCAAAGCGCTTATAGCTGCGAACAGCGATTTTATGAAAGAAGGCTACCGCATCAAATTCTTTGATTGCTACCGCCCGAACGATGTACAATATAAAATGTGGGAGATCGTACCTAACCCACAGTATGTTGCTGATCCTGTAAAAGGATCCATTCATAATAAAGGGGGCGCCGTGGATATCACGCTTGTCGATATGGATGGCGCGGAATTGGATATGGGAACCGACTTTGATTTTTTCGGCAGAAAGGCCTATCACGACAATATGGATCTTCCTGAAGAGGTTTTAGAAAATCGGAAGTTGTTGAAAGAGACCATGGAAAAACATGGGTTTTGGTCGATCCGAACAGAGTGGTGGCACTATAATTTGTCCACCGCTTCAAATGATCCCGTGGCAAATTTTACCTGGCCATGCCCCACGACAATTAACTAAAGATCAACATTTTATACACTCAATAACCTGTTTCTCTCCAGACTCAAGAGTGGTGAAGAAAAGGTAGGTATCCCCACCTTCCTTTATCTTAAATTTTTTCCGGATCTCTTTGACGGTCAAGGGGAAATTACGTGTAGTAATATTTGCCTTTGCAATCGCTTTGTTTTTATTCCAATTATTTGAAAAATGGGCTATTCCCGTTATTTGAAAGCTGCGTCCCGGAAAATCTATCAGTTCATCAGATGTATATAGGTGACTGTGCTTTGACAATTTCTTCAGGCCATATCTCACGCCAACCAGGCCAAAGGCTCCGGCTTTAAGAATAGCCGAATTAGGTTCATACAGATAGTTCTGCGGTTCTCCATAAACAGGAGTGGCCATTTGTTCTTCGGCTAGGGTATACGTGAACCTTTGTTCCTGTGAAACACCAATGTTTACAGTTGTTACAGCAAGTTTTTGATCCTTATTCTTATTTAAGATCCAAAGCAATTCCTTCACCTCATTATGCAACGCAACCACATGTATGTCAGAAACAAATCGCAGTTGTTCAAGCCCTAAATGTATGTCTAGCAGGGGAGAGGTTTTAAGCAGAATATGAGTAGTACTTTGAAATAGCTCCTCCAACAATTCCAGGATATTGGGTTCATAAGAATTCAGCTTGATCACCTTTTTAGTTCCTGATCGTCTGGAGGGATCTAAATAGATCCAATCAAATGTGGTTTTCCGGACTCTTAAAAAGTCCAAACCATCGCCCTCGTTGCAGCTGATATTTTTGATCCCTAATTGCTTAAAATTATGGTTCGTGATACGGGCTAATTCTCCATTTTTTTCGCAGTAAAAAACACCCTCGATTTTGGCGGCAAAAGCAGCCGTGTCCACTCCATATCCTCCTGTCATATCTAGCAGTGCTTTTCCATTGACCAATTGTGATTTATACAAGGAAGTTGCTTCCGACGATGATTGTTCGAGATGTATCTTTTTAGGATATAGAATACCTGTAGTGCTAAACCAGGTGGGAAACTTTTTTTGAGCGATCTGCTTGCCCTGAAGCTGCTGTGCAAGTTCCTGGGTTGATATTTGAGCAAAGGGACTCTTTTTGAGCAAAACTGACACGATGTCAGTGTTCAAATTAATTTTTATAAAATCCTCTACACTAGAATTTAAGAGATTTATATTCAAAGTAAAACTATAAATTTTTTGTAAGTCGCCTTACGATCTGATTTTCGGCCAAAAATTCCTTTAAAATCACTTTAATTGCCGTATATCCGGGTACGGCAACGATCATTCCAACTACGCCAAAAAGGAGACCGGCGATAATGATCACAAGGAAGATTTCCAGCGGATGCGATTTCACACTATTTGAAAAAATAAAGGGTTGGGAAAAGAAATTATCGATAAGCTGACCGATCACTAATCCGAGCAAAACCCAGCCTGTATTTGGCAGGATCACAGTGCTAAAATCGGCACCTAAAAAACTGGTCATTGTGAGGAAGATCATCAGCACTCCACCGATGATCGGACCGATGTATGGAATGATGTTAAAGAGTGCACATAAAAAGGCAATGACAACGGCATTTTCTACACCAACAATAACAAGGGCAACAGTATAAATAATAAAGAGGATCAATATCTGAATTAATATGCCTACAAAATAGCGGGAAAGCAGCCCATTGATCTTATCGATAGATTTTACAGTTCCACCCTCTTTGGTTTTTGGAATAAATGTGAGAAGGCCTCGTTGGAAAAGTTTGCTGTCTTTCAGAAAGAAAAAAGAGATAAACAATACCGAAAATAATCCGATACTCGCCGAACTCAATACATTCATGAAGGAATTCAGGATATTGGGAATAAAGCCCATATCCAATCCTTCCAGGGCTCTTTTGCCCAGGGACGTTTCCTGCAATAATTCATTTATCCGCTCTGGCGTAGCTCCAAAATATTGAACGATCTCCAGGTATAGTTTATTCAAGCTTGCCTGTAATTCTTCAATATTCAATAGCGAAAGATTCTTACTTTGTTCGGTGATCAGGGGAACAAAGAGGGCAATTATGCCAATTAAGACCCCGATCATCAGCAGCATGGTCGCAACCACGGCAAGCGTATTGGGAATTTTAAGTCGCCTTCTAAGGAATAAGACGATTGGCCTTCCTATTAGTGCAACAACAGCAGCAATTGCTAAGTATGCCAGTACAGATCGGATCTGGTAGAGAAAATAAAACGTAAGTGCAATACCGATCATAATACCCACGGCTTGCAAAATACCCTTAGCGATAATCTTAGAAGTCATACTCAATTCTTGAAGGCGTAAGATATGATGTTAGCTCCCATTTGCAGTGCTTTTTGCCGTATTTCTTCCGGGTCGTTATGTACTTCGGGATCTTCCCACCCATCGCCCAGATCACTTTCAAAAGTAAAGAGGAGGATCAGTTTATTTTCATGTAGTATGCCCAATGCCTGCGGCCTTTTGCCATCGTGCTCATGGATCTTTGGCAATCCCTGAGGAAAGGAATACGGTTCCTTAAAAATGGGGTGGTCTGCCGGAATTTCTACAAGTTCTTTATCCGGAAATATTTTAACCAGTTCCTTACGTAAATAGGGTTCCATTCCGTAGTTGTCATCAATATGTAAAAAACCACCTGCGAGCAGGTAGGTGCGTACATTCTGAGCCTCTTCATCCGAAAAAAACACATTGCCGTGCCCAGTCATATGGACATATGGATATTGAAAGAGCGTTGTACTTGCTGATGCCACGGTTTGCGGATTCTCCTTGATGGCTGTATTGATGTTGGCATTACAAAAGGAAATTAAATTTGGAAGGGCAGTGGGATTGGCATACCAATCGCCCCCACCGCTGTACTTTAACACCGCGATCTCCTGGGCCGACACTATGTTCATACCGGATAAGAATAATAAAAAGAATACAGTTTTAATACGATCCATTAGCGGGTATTGATTAAATTAACAGTGGCGCAGGCTACTACAGCAGCAGTTTCAGTTCTTAATCGCGCTTCCCCTAAAGAAACCGGGTAAAATCCTTTCTCATAGGCCAGATCAATTTCCTTCTCGCTGAAATCGCCTTCAGGGCCTATTAAAATAGTTATATCCTTATCGGGGGCCACCCGTCGTTTCAGTTCAAGTTTTTCCCCTTCCTGGCAATGCGCTATAAAACGCAAACCGTGGTGATCATGTGATAAAAATTCTTCAAGGGTTTGTGCCTCATTGAATTTGGGTAAATAAGCCCTCTTCGATTGCTTCATAGCCGACTCCAGAATTCGGATACAGCGTTCTTTCTTAATGGTCTTTCGTTCTGAATGCTCACAAATGATCGGACTGATCTCATTTACACCAATCTCTGTCGCCTTTTCCAGAAACCATTCAAATCTATCTGCACTTTTTGTGGGCGCCACAGCAATATGTAGCCAATGCATGGGGAGTATCTTTTTATCGATACGGGTTATTGAGGCTATACATTGATCCGGGGTGGCCTCAGTGAGAGTGGCTGAAAAAAGTAACCCGTCTCCATTGGTTACTTGAACTATGTCTCCAATTTTTTTGCGCAACACCTTCGCAATATGCTTGCTCTCTTCCGCAGCGAATACAAGTTCTTTTGAATCCCGCCCGAGGGAAGGGTCGTAAAATAATTGATCACTCATAGCCCTTATGATACTTTTGTTTTGGCATGTTCCAAGCCTAGTTCTAACCAATAGTGAAGCTCTTCTTCAATAGCGTAACCAGAGTCTGAAACATAGATGAATTCCTTCATAGGTCGTTTGGTAAAATCCATAGGCCGTACAGAGGAATTAGCGAGTACTTTAGGCATTTTAGAATCGATCACACGCACCATCAGATCCTCTTTCACAATACCAACGGTCATTTTACCTTTATACAAATAGGCCAATCCTCCGAACATCTTTTTTTTCTCCAGCTGGGATCGGACACTATTAGGAAAAACTTCCCAGGCTGCATCCAATCTTTTCTCTAACGCTTCATTATAGGCCATAGTTCAAAGATGGTTTATATTACAAAGAATATCGTGCGAGTGGTGTGCTTTTTTGATCCGTAAAATTTCCTTCAAGATACTTTAAATAGCCTACAATCCCAATCATAGCCGCATTATCGGTACAATATTCCAGTTTTGGTATAAAGCAGGTCCACCCCTTATCGAGTGATGCTTGTTCCAGGGCTTTGCGCACTCCTGAATTGGCGGAAACACCACCACCGACAGCCACGCTGGTTATTCCGGTCTGCCGCACTGCTTTTTCAAGTTTTTCCATAAGGATTCGAACGATAGTGTATTGGATAGAAGCGCAAATATCCTCCAGATTATCTTTTATAAAATTGGGGTTTTTGGCTATCTCTTTTTGGATAAAATACAGAATACTGGTTTTTAAACCACTAAAACTGAAATTCAGATCTGCCAATTTCGGTATCGGAAATGGATAAGCCTTGGGATTCCCTTTTTGCGCCAATTGGTCTATCATGGGTCCGCCTGGATAAGGTAGGCCCAGTATCTTGGCACTCTTATCAAAAGCCTCCCCGACTGCGTCATCTAATGTTTCGCCCAATACGTCCATTTCCAGGTAGTCGCGCACAAGCACTAATTGTGTATGTCCGCCGCTAATGGTAAGTGCCAGAAAAGGAAATTCGGGTTTGCTGGCATTCTGATCTTCGATAAAATGTGCCAAAATATGCGCCTGCATATGATGCACTTCTAATAAAGGAATTTCTAAGGCGAGAGCCAAAGACTTGGCAAATGACGTACCTACTAGTAGGGATCCTAATAGTCCGGGTCCCCTGGTGAATGCAATAGCAGATAGCTGTTTTTTGTCGATATTTGCTATAGCCAAAGCCTGGTGCACCACGGGAACTATATTTTGCTGATGTGCGCGGGAAGCCAATTCCGGCACTATTCCTCCGTACGCCTCATGTACTTTTTGTGTGGCCACTACGTTACTAAGCACTTCTGAATTGCGCAATACGGCAGCTGAAGTATCATCACAAGAGGATTCTATGGCTAATATGTAAATTGCTTTTTTCAAGAGCTGTTTGGAACAAAATTTGAATGTACAAAGGTAAACCTTAAAGCCCTATCAAAAAATTCCGGAAAATACTTGTCAGAGTACTGTTGGCCATCCTCCTGGCATGCGTCCTGGGCACCTTGATCTTATCACTCCCACCTGTTCAGACGCGTCTGGCTAAAATGACTATGAACCGGATAAATTCAGACTTTGGTACGAACATAGCCATTGACCGTTTAAAAGTTTCCTTAATATCATGGGACACCTCTGTACGCGGGATATACATCGAAGATTATAAGAAAGATACCCTGGCATATATACACGAATTGAGCACCTCCATTCTAAGTATTCAAAATGTGATGAAGGGCAAAATGGATTTTGGCGATGTAGATATTGAAGGACTCGACCTAAAGGTTAAAACATATCAGGACACGACCTATAC
>JAHHLF010000114.1 GCA_018679315.1 Bacteroidia bacterium
CTTCTATAATACCCGATTCCTCATTGTTCGGCTGGATCTTTCCGGGGTTAAACTTGTAATAGATATTATTCAAGCCATAGTTGATCTGCAGGTTATTGCTGATATAGTGTTTCAGATCATATTTGAGATTAAAATTCTGGATCCCGGAATCCCATTCGAAACCGGCAAAATCGAGGAGAAGTCCATAATAGTAATCGGAATAGATCAAAGAAAGGTTTGAAAACAATTTTTCAGAGAACAAGTGATTCCAACGGAAGTTGATCACGCTATTTCCATAGGTGTTGACAAAATTATCCGAGAGACTAAATACATCCCGGCCGAAATAACCCGACAGGAACAAACTGTTCCGGGCATTGATCCGGTAATTCAACTTGGTATTCAGATCGTAGAAATAAGCCTCATTGTCTATATCGAACAAAGGGAGAAAAAAATGGGCATACGAAGCGCGGCCACCCGCCAGAAATGCCGCTTTATTTTTGACGATCGGTCCTTCTGCTAATAAGCGACTCGCCACAGCTCCAATACCACCATTCATACTGAACTTATTGCTATTACCCTCTTTTTGAAAGATCTCGAGCACAGATGAGACACGGCCTCCGTAACGCGATGGAATGGCTCCTTTAAAAAGTTTTACATCTTTGATCGCATCCGGATTAAAGACGGAGAAAAAGCCAAAAAGATGAGATGAATTAAAGATGGTCGCCTCATCGAGTAAGATCAGATTTTGATCGGCTGCCCCGCCCCGCACATTAAATCCTGATGATCCTTCTCCGGCATTGGTAACACCCGGGAGCAATACGAGGGATTTAATAACATCTGCCTCTCCTAAAACCACGGGTATACTTTTTATGGTTTGAATAGATAGATTATTGACACTCATTTGGGGTTTACGGATGCTAATTTTTTCTACATCTTCTGTGAGAACTACCTCCTCCAATTCCTCCGCCTCAGAGCGTAATTGAAAATCGCGCTTAGTGTTTTGTTCAAAAGATATGGATTCAACAACATCCTGGTAACCTAGAGAGCTTATTTGGATGGTATAGGTACCTTCCGGTAAGGTGAGGGAGTAGAATCCGTATTCATTCGTGGTAACACCGGTCCTTAACTCAGGAACAGCGATTGTAACGCCTATTAAGTATTCGTTCGTAGACGCTTCACGTATCGTGCCGCTCAGGGTATATTTTTGCTGACCCTGTGCTGAAAGAAATGAAAAAAAAAGACTTGAAAGGAGGATCCAACGGACTGTCCTCATAGGTGCAATTTTTATTTAAATATAGGCATAACCTCCGGATGATTACCAAAAAGTCACGGAGATTTTACCCTATTTCTGAGAGAATCAAATTTAATGTTGCACTAGGTCGCATTGCGGTATTTGCTTTTTTGGAATCCGGCAAATAGTAACCTCCAATATCTTGAGCAACACCTTGAGCATCAAGAAGTTCCTTAGTTATTTGAGTTTCATTCGAAGTTAGCGCTCCAGCAATTTTTTGAAATTGCGCTTTCAATTCGGCATCTTCATTCTGCTCCGCTAATTGCTGCGCCCAATACATGGCCAGGTAAAAATGACTTCCGCGCGTATCCAGTTCACCTACTTTTCGGGAAGGTGAGCGTTTATTATCCAGGAACATTTCTGTCGCCTCATCAAGGGTAGTACCCAATATTCTGGCCTTAGCATTATTGTTTTTCTCAGCATAATGGTCCAGGCACACACCCAGGGCCATGAATTCTCCAAGGGAATCCCATCGAAGGTGTCCTTCTTCCTCAAACTGCTCAACATGTTTAGGGGCAGAACCCCCAGCTCCTGTTTCAAAGAGGCCGCCACCATTCATTAGCGGAACTATAGAGAGCATTTTGGCACTGGTGCCCACTTCTAGAATAGGGAATAGGTCAGTTAAATAATCACGAAGTACATTTCCGGAAACTGAAATCGTGTCTTTCCCGGCTTTCATGCGTTCCAAGGTAAATTGAGTAGCCTCTACAGGAGACAGGATGCGCAGATCCAGTCCCTCAGTGTTATGTTCTTTAAGGTATTCCCGCACTTTGGTTATGAGTTCTATGTCATGAGCACGACTATCGTCTAACCAAAAAACAGCCGGCGTATTGGTAGCTCTTGCTCGACTCACGGCTAATTTGACCCAATCCCTAACCGGGGCATCCTTAACCTGGCACATACGCCAAATATCACCAGGTTCAACTTTATGAGTCAGTATTTGAGCTTCACTTGCTTCATCGATAACGCTGACTGTACCACTTAGGGGAATCTCAAAAGTCTTATCGTGAGAACCGTACTCC
Organism: Bacteroidia bacterium; assembly: GCA_018679315.1. Taxonomy (GTDB): domain Bacteria; phylum Bacteroidota; class Bacteroidia; order Flavobacteriales; family Flavobacteriaceae; genus HDS-28. The sequence goes on from JAHHLF010000114.1 coordinate 2,293, forward strand.
TCTGCTTTTTGGGCCATAAGACCCACATTGGGAACAGTACCCATGGTAGTGGGATCAAAAGCGCCATGCTCCCTGCAGAAGTCGATCGTCGATTGATAAATGCCCGAATAACTGCTATCCGGAATAATGGCAAGTGTATCTTGAGATTGTCCATCCTTGTTCCACATCTGACCTGAATTTCGGATCATGGCCGGCATTGAGGCATCAATGATAATATCGCTGGGAACATGAAGATTGGTGATCCCTTTGTCTGAATTAACCATGGCAAGGTCCGGACCTTCATCCATGGCCTGTTGAATGGCATTGAGAATTGATTGACGATCGGTTTCATTCAATTCTTCAAGATCGTTATATAAACTTTCCAAGCCATCATTGGCATTGTAGCTTATGGATTGCAGTTGATCTCCATATTTTTCGAATACTTCGTGAAAGTAGGTTTTCATAATATGCCCGAATATGATCGGGTCGGAAACCTTCATCATAGTAGCTTTAAGATGGGCTGAAAAAAGGATATTCTTGTCTTTTGCCTCTTGTACAGAAGTACTCAAGAAGTTTAATAGGGCATTTTTCTCCATGACACTCGCATCTATGATCTCATCGGCCAGGAGGTTGATGCCTTTTTTTAGAATTTGTTTGTTGCCAGCAGCGTCTGTGAGTTCAATACGAACTGATGTGGCGTCCTTTATAGTTACGGATTTCTCATTGTGTCTGAAATCCCCGGAGGTCATAGAGGCAACATTTGATTGAGAGCTGGAACTCCACTCGCCCATATGATGTGGATTTTTCCTGGCGTAGTTCTTTATGGGCTTAGGTGCTCGTCTGTCGGAATTGCCTTCCCGCAATACAGGATTGACGGCGCTTCCTTTTATTTTGTCATACCTGTTCTTAATTTCTTTCTCCTGTGATGATCTCGGATCCTCGGGATAGTCAGGTATGGGATACCCTTTTTGCTGCAGCTCTTCAATGGCCTCTTTAAGTTGTGGGATGGAGGCACTGATATTGGGAAGCTTAATGATGCATGCTTCCGGCTTTTTAACCAGTTCACCTAGCTCTGCCAGATCATTCGGTTGTTGTTTCTCTGCAGGTAGTATATCCGGAAAGACAGCCAGGATCCGACCTGCTAAGGAGATATCTTTTGTGTCAATTTCAATATTGGCAAAACGTGTGAACGCCTGCACTATGGGTAAGAACGAACGAGTGGCGAGGGCAGGAGCCTCATCGGTTCGGGTATAAATGATCTTGGGCATAAATGCACTTCTTTAACTAAGTCTGCAAATATACAATTTTATGGGAGCTAGAAAGGTGCAGAAATATAGAGAAGACAGATGACACGGGAAGCTATAAAAGACAAAAGCCATATCACTGTAACGGGTACATTGATATGGCTTTCTAGAAACAGTTTGCAAACGTTTTGTGTTGTACCGAAGTACCTCACTGCAACCATTGATTGCATCCGCATACTGTTTCAACGTTCGCATTATTTTTCTTTATTCAGCTTTCACTTCCTACTTACTCCATAATACTTCTCGTTGCTTTAATACTTTTTCATTAAAACTGAAACCGAAGTCTCAAAATTAAATTAAGAGTATCCACATAGTGTCCTGAGGGCGACAGCCCCCTTTTCTTTATGCTCACTTCTCCATCCACTCGGATAACAAGTTACCCTTGTTTCTTTTGAAGCTAACCAACAAAGCAAAGAACGTCAACTTTACTGTGCCTTTCCAAAACTGCCCTGAACGGACCTTCTCTTTCAAACACCCTGCTAAGATATACGGATATTCCAAACTGGCAAATTTTACAAGCGTTTTAAAATCAACATTTTATGCACCGCAGTTATCAACAATTGTTCATAACCTGAGCGAGCCGATCTACCCTGTTTTGCCCTTTTCTTTTTTGAGTTGTCTTTGGATCTTTCTGATAGCGGATTCAATCGACTTTTCGGGTTCTATAATGTTGTACTCGCCCCAGAAATCGGGATCTGAGAAGCCAACAGCTTCGTCAGACATAATGATGGAAGTTTTCATCCTGTCTTTGGGCTTTGGCACTTCCCCGCTTACATTTTTTTCCCAATCGGTTATCGCCATTTCACTGGTCATACTATACACGGAGTTAAATAGCTTTTTATTCCAGTTAACTTTAAATTCCATAATGGCATTGCTGTATCCATAATACCATCTTCCATCTTTCTCCCGATAGTCTACTCGGTAAGCCACTTCAGTAGGATATACCTTGGCATGCCTTGGTTTTTTCCGAACAAAGAGTCGGGCTGCCAATTCCTTATTGGTGATCTTTAAGGAGAATATCGCAGAGGTCAGAATTTTCTTTTCTGCATCTATATAGAGTTTCCCTCTATATAAGGGCTCCATGATACCGGGCTTCTGCTCAAAATTCACGACATAGACCCGTTTATCATTAATATTTGTCGCGCGGTCAAAACTAAAGTTGTAGTCCTTAATACTTTCACTGCTGAACAAATTATCAGGATATTTCATGATATCCACATAAAGCGCATTATAAGGTCCGCCTTGCAATTTCAACGCTAGTGTGTCCAGTTTACTATAGTCCGTACTCTTTCTCGCCTTATACAAGGAGACAGCATCTCTACGTGAACTCACATAAGGTGTTTTGTAAATGGTAACAACTGCTTCGGACAGAGATACATTGCGCCTTCGTTTTTTTATCGTTTCCCTGTAGAAAGCCGTCATAGTGGTAGCATCCTTAAAATAATTTTCGCCTCTTTTAGCGATCATAATCTTAACCAGGGCCAGGGCACTTTTAGGGGCGCTTACATCTACTTCGGCCAATTGGGTGATTCCTACATCCAATTTTACTCTATTGTTTTTTTCCTGGAACCATTCAAGGGGGAGGGATCTGGACTTATATCCTAAAAAGGAAACAATGATATTACCTGTCTGAGCATCACTCGGAATTTTGAGCAAAAATTCACCTTCGGTATTGGTAACGGTACTTATGTTGCTACCTTCTAATAAAAGGGTGGCAAATACTAAGGGTTCATTTGAACGCGAATCAACCACCTCTCCTTTTAGCGCTCTGAAATTAATTGGGTCATCTTGTCCGGCCACAGGTCCAAAAACCATACTCAATAAGAGTAAAAGCATCCATTGGTTCTTCTTAGATCGGACATTCATCTTGCACATTTTCATATCAATCTAATTTAATTAAAGGTCTTTTATTGGGGATTTTGAGATGGCCCCCCTAAGTTACTAAAATAGCACCTAAAAGGCTGTTAAACTTATCCCATAATTAAATGAAGAATACGCTATTAATAAAAAACCTCCAGGTATTCTGGAGGCTTTTAATCGGGCTTTTTATTCGGAAGGATAGCCTTCACTTTCTTTAATTTCCATGATCTGTTTGACATGGCGTTCGGTGTGACCAGACATGAATAGGACTATTTGTAGTCCATCTATAGTTCCAAAAGGCAGCTGGCCGTATCGGTTGCGGAGATCTTCCCGGGTCTCATCAACAAAGGCAATATGCATGCTTCTCGTGCCCATTAATACCCCGAGTGTTTCTTGATATGTGCCAAATTTACCACTGGGCTCAAACGGTTCCGAAGTTTTAACCTTACCACTTCTGTCACGTATCATCGCCAGCAGCTCTCCATCTGTCATTTTAATCTCTGCTCTTTTAGATGGATCTGCAGGAGTATTAAGGGCGCCTTTGATCATTTCGCCAAAGGCCTTTTCTGAAATGGCCAAGTGTTCAACGCATTCTGCAATTGACCAAGCCTCTTCACTACTTTTAAAATTTAATTGGGCAGGAGATAATCCTGCTGTACTCTCTTCCAGCATATCACGCGTATTCTCCAACTCGGCAATCGCCATACTGCGTTCTTCCTCCGTAAGTTCCTGTTGAGCTAAAGCGGGACTTATTAAAAATAGTGTCATTAGGAATGTGAAAATGATTTTCATACGTGTTTATTTAGGGAGTTAATTTCTTTTAATGCCTTGAAAAACGCTCACACCAGATGGCATTGGGTTGCCAGATGCGCGTCGTAAACTAACGACCTGCCCGCAATGCCAAACAGCATCTTCTATAGGTCCGTTTATCATATTCCAAAAAGGAAATTCAGAAGTGCCCGATCCTCTGACAAAAATGGATTTATGTTCTTCCAGGGAATCTGAAGCCAACATAAGGGCGCTGGCCTTTTCTAGATTTTTAAGTGTGGCTTTTCTGATCTCAGAAAATCCTGAGGGTTTCGAAGATTCTTCTCTTCGTTCGTTAGGTTTTTTTAAAGCAGCGTTCAAGATGACATTAGATAAACCGTAAATATGATCTATGGTCTCACCGATCGTTCTATTCGTCTCTCCCGGCCTGTAGGCAAGGTTTTCTTCTGTCAGGCCCTCTGTGGCCCAATAATACCGAAAACCCAGTCCATCGATCATTCTGGACACAACACCTCCAGGCGTATATTCTTCGGGAGCATCCGGGATTTCGTAATAGGGAAGTGTATCCTGTGCGTTTGTTGACATGCTAATAGGTATACATACCAGGCAAAAAAGCAGCTGCCTGGTGCTAAGAGTTATCAGGTTCATTCTTCTTCACTGGAATTTTCCACATCCCCTTCTTTCTTCAATTGGTGTTCCATTATATTCAGCTTTTTCAGTTTAGCCTTCCAGGTAGCCAGGGCCTTCTTATGCCGATCAATATTTTGCATGACCTCTTTTAACAAAGGATTATCCCCTGAGGTATTGGAAAAGAATTCCATATTGTTTTCCAATTGCCGCAGTTCACTATTGGCTTCCTGTATCTTCCTTCGAATGAATGTCCGTTCATGTGCAATGGCATACTCATTGTCTGCATGTGCTAATTGCTGGATCTTATTGCCATACTTCAACAATTCGGTCTCCTGTATGCTGACACCAGATTTCTTGTAAAGAGCTTCGATTATCTTATTGAACTTAGAGTTGATATTCTTTTTTGCGAAAGGAACACGGCCCAATCCTTTCCATTCCTCAACCCAGGCTGCAATGCCCTCCAGGTCTTTCTTTTTGTCGCCACTTAAGGTGTAATCTTTTAACCTTTTTAAGACCGCTACTTTTTTCTCATAGTTCTCATGTTCCACTTTAAGCGATGCATTCTTCGACTCATGGAGTCGGTCAAAATAATGATTGCACGCTTTTTTAAATTCCTCCCAGATCTTGTCAGAGAATTTTCGCGGAACATGCCCTATCTTCTTCCAATCGCGTTGTATCTCTTTCATGATTGGGGTGGTAGTCTCCCAATCCTCACTATCCTTTAAAGATTCTGCCTTTGCCAGGAGGGCACGCTTTTTTTCCAGGTTTTCTTGCTGAAGCTTTTTTAGATTTTTATAGAATGCATTCTTATTCCGATTAAAAGTCCTGACCACTTCCTTAAAGTTACCCCAGACCTCATCGCTTTTCTTTTGTGGCACTTTACCAGACTTAAAGAAGGCTTCCCGTAAGGCTTCCACTTTCTTGATCTGTTCCTGTAGCCCGCGATGATTTGTGGCCACATGGGAGGAGATCTCCTGGATCTTGGTTATGATCTCCTTCTTGTTTTCCAGATTCTTCTCGTAATGTTTTTCAACATCCTTTAAGAACTCCTGCCTTCTTAGGTGCATGGCTTTCGTAGCCGCGCTAAAACGCTCCCAAATGGGCTCTCTGTGTTCCTTGGCGACTGGCCCAATATCTTCTTTCCAGATCTTGTGCAAAGTTTGAAGTTTGCGGAAGGCTTTGCTGACATCGGCATCCTCAGCCAGTGCTTCAGCCTGTGCGATCAGTTTCTCTTTTTCCTCCAGGTTGTGCTTGAAATCCAGATCCCTGAGTTCGCGGTTTAGATGTAGAAAATCATAGAAGATCTCTACATGATGGTGATAGGTGCGCCAGACATCATTATAATTGTTACGCGGAACGGAACCTGCATGCTTCCATCTTTCCTGTAACTCTTTAAAATTTTTGTAAGTAGTGTTGATGTCTTCTTCCATAGAAACCAACCCTTTCAATTCTTCGATTATAGTCAATCGATTTTCCAGGTTATCTTTGAGATTTTTCTCTAGATTTTTGTAGTACGCCTGTCTTTTTTCCCTGTATTCCCTGAAAAGGTCATTGAAATTTCGTTTTGCGACCGATGAAAATTTGAAATCAGCCGCATTCCCGCCTTTACTTACGAATTCCTCCTTTTTTTGCTCTACATACTCCTGAAATTTATGATCAAACTCGTGCTTGATACTATCGATATGCCGTTTGATCGATTGTATTTTTTCATTCTTGACGAGACGCTGCAATTCTCCTACCAGGTTTTCCATACTCATGGAATGGTAGTCTAACATAGGAATGTGATGGCGGCGGTAGTTTTCTGAATCCTCGGCATCTTCCGCATTCGAATGATCGATCTCTTTCTGGACATTAGTGTTGACAACAGGGGTCTCTTTCGGATCTGCTTCTACAGATTCCGATTCTGTTACTTGTGAAGCTTCTTCCGGCGGAATGTGCTTGTCTTTAGCCTCAGAAGTACTTTCGATAACAGTTGCATCCGGTTTCTTTTCTTTTTCTTCCGACATAGTATCCATCAATCGTCTGCTAGGGGATTATTAGAAATAGTAAGATACTAAGAACACCCTACATGGGCAAGAAGACCCCTCTTTTTAGGGAGTGTATAGATTGTGCCTTATAGGAGCAAAAGCATATTTTCAGGAGTTATATGCCTGCCAGAGTTTCCAGGAAGCTTCTGCCTGTCCCTCCAACATGGATAGGCCATTACAGATCTGTGCTCCCCTGGATTCAGCTTCTTGTAAAAATGCTGTTTTCTCAGGATTGTAAACCAGATCATACACTAAATGATCCGGGGATATTCCAGCATATGGGATAAGTGGCTTCTCTTCCACAT
>JAHHLF010000023.1 GCA_018679315.1 Bacteroidia bacterium
GGTTATCTATGGAAAAAAGCACTTCCCGATGGTGCTCCTACCCGATTAACCAATGGAACCGATTTTGAATTCGAACCGTCTTTTTCCCCTGATGGCAATTCCCTGGTATACGTTTCCTGGAACGATCAGGATAAAGGTGCCATACAACGTATCTCTCTGGCAGGCGGCAATCCTACGAAGATATCGCAGGAGAAAGGAATATACAGAACACCCTCCTACTCCCCTGATGGGAAGACCCTGGTATTCCGAAAAGAAAATGGCAATGGGGATCAGGGGCTTACCTATACGGTTAAGCCAGGGATCTATTCAATGGATGCAACAGGCGGTGCAGAACAATTTATTACTTCCCAAGGGCAGTATCCCCGCTTCAATACAGTCGGAGATCGCATTTTTCTGCAAACCGGCGGTACGTATTTTGGAGCATTGACCAAAAAATTGATCAGTGTTAATCTGAATGGGAAAGATCAGAAAGAACATGTGAAATCTAAATATGCCAATTGGCTGGTGCCGAGTCCCGACAATAAATGGATCGCTTTTACAAATCTCCACAAGGTATTTGTCGCTCCCTTGGTTTTAAATGGAAAGGCTATTGACCTGGATAACAACTCCAAATCTGTTCCCGTTTCGAAATTGGACAAAGATGCCGGAGTTAATATTCATTGGTCTCCGAATAGCCAGAAGATCATGTGGACATTAGGTGATGACTATTTCAGTGCGAACCTGAAGGACAGGTACACTTTCCTTCCGGGTTCTCCGGATAAGGTGGAGGAGCCTAAGGCAAAACGCACCGCTGTAGGGCTGAAAATACCCGTAGATAAGGGAAGTGGAAGGATTGCTTTGACCAATGCCCGTATCCTTACCATGGAGGGGAATGAGGTTATTGAGAATGGAACCGTTTTGGTAAATGATAACAAGATCGAGGCACTGGGTGCAGATGTTCCTATTCCTGACGGTACAAAAATATACGATGCCAGTGGAAAGACCATTATGCCGGGACTCGTCGATGCCCATGCGCATATCGGGGCTTTCCGTTATGGATTAACTCCTCAGCAGAACTGGCAATTTATGGCCAACCTGGCCTTTGGAGTAACAACAGCCCATGACCCGTCCTCAAATACTGAAACAGTTTTTGCCCTTTCTGAGTTACAGAAATCAGGCGGACTTGTTGGACCGAGATTATATTCTACCGGGTTCATTCTTTACGGAGCCGATGGGGATTTTAAATCGGTGATCAACAGCCTGGATGATGCCAGGAGTAGCATCAGAAGAACCAAAGCTTTTGGTGCACAAAGTGTAAAAAGTTACAATCAGCCCAGGAGGGATCAGCGTCAGCAAGTATTGCAAGCCGCCCGTGAATTAGGTATAAATGTAGTACCAGAAGGAGGATCTACCTTCTACCATAATATCACTATGGTCATAGACGGACATACTGGTATAGAACACAATATTCCTGTAGCTCCGGTATACAAGGATGTTTTGGAGATATGGGGGAAAAGTGGAAGTGGATATACCCCAACCCTAGTTGTGAATTATGGCGGATTAAATGGTGAGTATTTCTACTATCAACGTGACAATGTTTGGGAGAATGAGAAACTTTTAAAGTTTACGCCCAGGCGAATTATTGATTCCAGATCGAGACATAGAACAATGGTTCCGCAGGAAGAGTATGAAAACGGTCATATCATGGTGGCAGAAACAGCTAAAAAGCTAACCGATGCTGGTGTAAAAGTAAATATGGGAGCTCACGGGCAACTTCAAGGTCTGGCTGCCCATTGGGAAACCTGGATGATGGCAGCCGGTGGCATGACCAATATGGAGGCTTTGAAAACAGCTACGATCAATGCGGCCCAATACATTGGAGCCGGTTCAGATATTGGTTCTTTGAAAGTGGGCAAATTAGCTGATCTGATCGTTCTGTCTGAAAATCCCTTAGACAATATTGAAAACACGCAAACCGTAGAACAAGTAATGGTAAATGGCCGATTGTTTGATGCATCCACCATGAACGAGATCGGTAATTCACCTAAAGACAGAAAACCATTTTATTGGGAAAACAATAAATATAACCAGGCTTTTCCCTGGCACCAGGAGACCCAAAGTTTTATGCGTCCAACCTGTGGTTGCCAGGCAGGGCATCAGTAAAATGTAGATTATTTAAAAATGACGTTAACAATTTGATAATTGCACAAGCCGATTATTTTCAAATTGCACATTATTTAACGTTTTTTTGAAAGATGCATATTTTTCTCAATGATTTACTCAAATCAATGTATATAAGGTAGTGCTTTAGGTATTTTTGGTAAAATTCACCAAACATGCCGCTACAACAACAAGGGTTATATTTTCCGGAATTTGAACATGATAACTGCGGCGCAGGTTTTATCTGTAGTCTTAAAGGCGAGCGCTCTAATAATATCATTCATATAGCGCTTGAGATCCTGGATAAACTTGAGCATCGTGGCGCTGTTAGTGCAGATGGCAAAACAGGCGATGGCGCCGGGATCCTAATCGATATTCCACATGAGTTTTTTACCGATGTCTGCTCCTTTGAAATTCCGGAACGCGGCTCCTATGCAGTAGGCAACGTATTTCTTCCGCGTAAATCCAATCAGCAGGAATATTGCATTTCGCTTTTAGAAAGGGAATTGGAGGAGCAGGGCCTTAGCTTATTGGGCTGGCGAGATGTACCTGTTAACCCTGCCATACCAGGTCGCATAGCCAAAGAAACAGAACCTATTGTAAAACAATTGTTTGTTGGGAAGGCCAGTGAGGAACAGGAGGATTTTGAGTTTCAGGCTAAACTTTTTACCGCTCGAAAAATTGCTGAACATGAGATCTACAATTCACGTATCTCTGAAGCCGGATTTTTCTATGTGCCCAGTCTATCTACACGGATCATCATTTTTAAAGGGCTCTTGATGCCCGAGGATATCAAACTCTACTATAAAGATCTTATGGATCCCAGAGTGATAACCCGACTCGCACTTGTTCATCAACGTTTCTCTACCAATACTTTCCCTACCTGGGACCTGGCGCAACCTTTTAGGTATATGTGCCACAATGGAGAGATCAATACACTGAAAGGGAATGTGTTTCGTATGCAAGCGCGAGAGGAGTTAATGGAGAGTCCGCTCTTTGGCGATGCGATAAAAAAAATTCTTCCGACAGTTCTTCCGGGAAAATCGGACTCGGCTTCCATGGATATGGTCGTGGAACTTTTACTCATGACGGGTCGGTCGCTTCCTGAAGTGATGATGCTGCTCGTGCCTGAAGCCTGGGAGAAAAATCCGGATATGGATCCGGCAAAGCGGGCCTTTTACGAATACCACAGCTGTTTGATGGAACCCTGGGACGGACCTGCTTCCATTCCCTTCACAGATGGAAACTATATTGGGGCCGTACTCGATCGAAATGGATTGAGGCCTTCACGTTACTCAGTGACCAAATCCGGTTTTGTGATCATGTCATCTGAAACAGGAGTGTTGGATATCGAACCGGAAAATATTGAAATGCACGGAAGGCTCGAACCGGGGAAAATGTTCCTGGTGAATATGGAAGAGGGCAGGATTGTGAATGATGAGGAGATCAAACAAGCCATCGTGGCAAAACATCCCTATGAAGATTGGGTAAAGAATAACCTTATCCATCTAAAAGACATTCCTTATAACGCTGAAATAGAGGTTCAGGAGGAAGTTGGCTTAGGGCAGCGTAAAAAAGCCTTTGGCTATACCCAGGAAGATATTAATACACTTATACTGCCCATGGGTATGCATGCGAAAGAGCCCATTGGTTCAATGGGATCCGATACGCCTATTGCAGTTCTTTCGGAACGACCTCAATTGGTCTACAATTACTTCAAACAACTTTTTGCACAAGTAACAAATCCGCCATTAGACGGGATACGGGAAGAGCTTATTTGTGACATTAGCCTTACACTGGGTAGCGATCAAAACATATTTGAGTACACAGAATTGCACTGTCGGAAATTAAAGATCCAGAATCCTGTGATCTCAAAAGAAGATCTGGATAAGATCAAACACCACGATAAGAGCCCGGATTATAAGGTAGTTTCCATCCCTATATTGTATGAAAAGGAACGCGGTCACAATGGATTGGAAGACGGGCTGGAGTCAATTTTAAGTAAAGCTGTATCGGCTATTGATAAGGGCGCCAATATTATTATCCTGTCAGATCGAGGAGTGAATGCAAAGAAAGCCCCCATACCGGCCTTGCTTGCCTGCTCTTTTGTAAATAGTGCCTTGCAGAGACTCAAGAAGCGGACAAAGCTGAGTATCATCATAGAATCTGCAGAACCCAGGGAAGTACATCATTTTGCCCTGTTGTTTGGTTTTGGTGCAAGTGCGATCAACCCCTATATGGTCAATGAGATCATTGCCGAACAGATCGAGGAACATGAAATTCCTGAATACACTTTTGAAGAAGCTATTCGCAATTACAACAAAGCTATTGGAAAAGGAATCCTGAAAGTGATGAATAAGATCGGGATCTCGACCTTGAATTCCTACCGGGGCGCCCAACTTTTTGAATGCATTGGCTTACACTCCGAACTAGTCAACAAATATTTTCCAGCCACGCCTACCCGTATACAGGGAATTGGTTTGTACGAGCTGGAGAAAGAAATATCCCAGCGCCATTATAAAGCCTTTGGAAAACCCGATCTGGATGCAACCCTGGATCTGGAAATCGGAGGCGAATACCGATGGCGGCGGAACGGTGAAGCACATATGTTCAATCCGCTGACAGTTGCCAAGTTGCAGAAAGCAGTTAGGAATAACGAAGCCACAACTTATAAGGAATTTGCCACATTGGTCAATGAACAATCAAGACATCTCATGACTTTGCGTGGCTTGTTTGAATTTACCAAGCTCGATCCTATTCCTCTCGAGGAAGTAGAACCCTGGACAGAGATCGTCAAGCGGTTTAAAACCGGAGCGATGTCCTATGGATCTATCAGTAAAGAAGCACATGAGAACCTGGCGATTGCGATGAACCGCATTGGCGGCAAGAGCAATTCAGGTGAGGGAGGCGAAGATCCGGATCGTTTTTATAAGAATCAGAGTGGCGACTGGAAAAACAGTGCCATCAAACAAGTGGCTTCAGGTAGGTTTGGGGTAAGCTCGAACTATCTGACCAATGCCAAAGAGATCCAGATCAAAATGGCCCAAGGGGCAAAGCCCGGTGAAGGTGGGCAATTGCCAGGAGCTAAGGTGGGTCCGGAAATAGCTAAAACACGAAATTCCACGCCTTATGTAGGACTAATCTCGCCACCTCCACATCACGATATTTATTCGATAGAAGATCTGTCCCAGCTGATTTACGACCTTAAGTGTGCGAACCGGGAAGCCAGGATCAATGTGAAGTTGGTTTCTGAGATCGGTGTCGGTACTGTAGCCGCAGGAGTTGCAAAAGCCAAGGCAGATGTGATATTAGTGTCTGGTCATGATGGTGGCACAGGAGCTTCTCCGCTCACTTCCCTAAAGCATGCAGGCCTGCCCTGGGAATTAGGAATTGCAGAAACACAGCAAACCCTGGTCATGAACGATCTCAGGAATCGGGTCGTTCTGGAATGCGACGGTCAGCTAAAAACAGGTCGGGATGTAGCCGTTGCCTGCCTGCTTGGCGCCGAAGAATTTGGATTTGCCACCGCACCACTGGTTGCTTCGGGATGTATAATGATGCGCGTTTGTCATTTAAACACATGTCCGGTCGGCATCGCCACACAAAACCCTGAATTGCGGAAAAAATTTGAAGGCAAGCCAGAACATGTGGTCAACTATATGTATTTCATAGCCCAGGAGTTGCGGGAGATCATGGCTCAATTAGGTTTCCGTACCGTAAATGAAATGGTTGGGCAGGTTCAGAAACTGGATCGATCGAATGCTTTAGATCATTACAAATCTAACGGCTTAGATCTGGGGCCTATACTCCATAAAGTACGAACACCAGAAGGTACAAAGCTTTATAACACAGAAGAACAGGATCACGGAATAAAAGAAGCGATCGACTTTGAACTGATCGAAAGGGCACATCCCGCCTTATTTCGAAAAGAGAAAACAAAACTATCATCCCCCATCCGGAATACGAACCGGGCCGTTGGCGCTATCTTAAGCAATGAGATATCCAAGATCTATGGCGCAGAGGGATTACCAGACGGTACGCTTAAAATTGATTTTACAGGCTCTGCAGGACAGAGTTTCGGTGCTTTTGCCACCAAAGGATTGGTTTTGAGTGTGAATGGGAATACCAATGATTATTTAGGGAAAGGATTATCCGGAGCAAGATTGATCATACGCGTCCCGGAAGGTACCACTTTTAAACCCGAAGAGAATATCATTATCGGGAATGTGGCATTGTATGGGGCTACCTCAGGTGAGGCCTATATCAATGGCAAGGCAGGAGAGCGATTTTGCGTGCGAAATTCAGGTGCTACGGCAGTAGTCGAAGGAATTGGGGATCACGGCTGTGAATATATGACAGGAGGAACAGCGGTTATCCTTGGGAGTGTCGGGCGGAATTTCGGAGCAGGAATGAGCGGTGGTATCGCCTATGTATACGATAAGGATAATAGTTTCAGGAAACATTGCAATCAGGAATCATTAAACTTGTTAGATGTTGAAAATGAGGAGGATATCAGTACATTAAGACATCTTATTGAGCAGCATTATAACTACACTATGAGTACAGTAGCCCAAGGGATATTGGAAAATTGGGACGTACGTTTACCCAGATTTATCAAAATCTATCCAGAAGAATACAGACAAGCGTTGATCCGTATAGAAGAAGAAAAATTGCAAAAAGTATAGCCATGGGAAAGATAACCGGATTTATGGATCACGAACGAAAGGTAGACGGCTATGCTCCTGTAGAAGAGCGCATTCGGCATTACAAGGAATTCACTAAGCCTTTGAAAGAAAAAGATTTAAAGAAGCAGGGATCTCGTTGTATGGATTGCGGCATTCCATTTTGTCACAGTGGTTGTCCGTTGGGCAATTTAATCCCTGATTTCAATGATGCCGTATATCGTGGGAAGTGGGAAATGGCAACCCACATTCTGCATTCGACAAATAACTTTCCCGAATTTACTGGTAGACTTTGTCCTGCGCCTTGCGAAGAAGCCTGTGTATTAGGTATTAATGAAGATCCGGTTTCCATAGAAAATATTGAAAAGCACATTGCAGAAACCGCGTTTGAAAAAGGATGGGTCAAAGCGCACCCACCAGTAAATCGCACAGGGAAACATATTGCCGTAGTTGGATCCGGGCCTGCCGGATTGGCCTGTGCCCAGCAATTAAACAGGGCCGGTCATCATGTCACCGTTTATGAGCGAGATGAAAAACCCGGGGGTCTATTACGGTATGGCATTCCTGATTTTAAATTGGAAAAAAGCATTATTGATCGTCGCCTTGACATCTTACATGAGGAGGGCATCACATTTACCTGCAATGTAGAAGTAGGAAAAGATATTACAGCTCAAGAACTAAAAGTAAAATATGATGCTATTGTCCTATGTGGTGGCGCAACGATTAGAAGAAAATTGCCAATAGAAGGTGCTGATCTTCAAGGTGTTGTACAGGCGATGGATTTTCTTTCACAGAATAATAGAAAAGTAGACGGACAGCCCTTTGAAGGGGCCGACATCTCTGCAGAAGGTAAAAAGGTGATCGTCATCGGGGGAGGCGACACCGGATCCGACTGTATTGGTACGGCATTCCGACAAGGGGCAACTTCCGTCGAAAATTTTGAGATCCTCAACAAGCCTGGATTAGAACGTCCTGCAGAACAACCCTGGCCATTTTGGCCCATGAGATTACGCACGAGTTCTTCACATGAGGAAGGTGCTGACAGGCACTTTAGTATTTCAACAAAATCATTTGAAGGGGAAGCCGGAAAATTGAAAAGCCTGATCACTGTTCAGGTAGAATGGGTAAAAGGAGAAGATGGACGGATGACACTTTCCGAAATATCGGGAACCGAAAAAGAATGGCCTTGTGATCTTGTCTTATTGGCCCTGGGCTTTACCGGATCGGAAACTTCCATTGTAGACCAGCTCGGGCTAGAGATGGACCCACGAAGCAATATAAAGGCAGCTGTCGTAAATTATATGAGTTCTACCCCAGGTGTCTTTGTAGCGGGAGATCAACGCCGGGGTCAATCTTTGATCGTCTGGGCAATTGCCGAAGGCAGGCAGGCCGCACATCATGTAGATACCTATTTGATGGGTACTTCACATTTACCCCTAAAAGGAGAAGGGGATCTTCCCAGGGTCTAGGAGATAATTCATAAATCTAATAGTTGCTGAGTTGGGACATCAGGGAGAGATACCTTGGGTGCTCTTTTATTGGATCTGTCATGGAAGTGTGAACGACCCAGCCAATCCATTGATCATGCTCCAGGAACGCCTCCTCTAAGTAACTTAAAGCCCGATCATAGTCCTCTAAGCCGCACAGAAGCATGACAATCTGAGAAGGTGGAACATACCGTTTTTCAGATGCGGACAAAATATTATTTAAAACGAGGTTGGCCTTATCC
>JAHHLF010000031.1 GCA_018679315.1 Bacteroidia bacterium
GGTTATATGTTCGCCTTCATCCAGTCCGTCCATTGGGGTAAGGATCCCAGCTCTGTTTGGCATACTCATTTCCAATGATATATCTCCGGACTGTAGGCTGTTGAGCATTTCTACAAGGAAACGGGAATTGAATCCAATTTGCATATCATCACCCTGGTAGGCGCAAGTCAGACGTTCTTCGGCCTTATTGCTATAGTCTATGTCTTCAGCAGAAATATTCAATTCAGCGCCGGCTATGCGCAACCGTATCTGATGCGTGGTTTTATTTGAGAATATAGAAACCCGTTTCACAGAACTAAGGAATTGATCTCTTGAAATAGTCAGTTGATTAGGATTCTCTTTTGGTATTACGGCCTCGTAATTTGGATACTTTCCATCAATAAGTCGACAAATCAATACGGTTTCGTCAAAACTGAATTTAGCATTACTATCATTGTACTCGACCAGGACGTCTTCTTCGCTGCCAAGTAAGATTCCTTTTAATAGGTTTAACGGCTTTTTGGGCATGATAAATTCTGCCACCTGCGAAGCCGATACATCTGTGCGTTGATATTTCACCAATTTATGCGCATCAGTTGCTACAAAGGTCAGATTCTCCGGAGAGAATTGGAAAAACACCCCACTCATTACAGGCCTGAGGTCGTCATTACCTGCGGCAAATATGGTTTTGGCAATAGCTGTAGCCAGTATATCACCCTGCAGTGTAGTTTCGCTTGGTTCTGATAACTCTACAGCCTTCGGAAATTCAGCTCCATCCGCGTAGGCTAGGGCATATTTCCCATGATTAGAACTGATCTCGACGGTATTGTTATCTGCAACAAGGAAAGTCAAGGGTTGTTCGGGAAACGTTTTTAAGGTTTCAAGCAGCAATTTTGCCGGTACGGCAATGGTGCCACTATCCTCAGAATCCACCTCTAGTTTCGTGCTCATGGTCGTCTCTAGGTCAGAGGCTGATACCTGAAGATTTTTTTTGTCCAGTTCGAAAAGAAAGTTATCGAGGATCGGCAGGGTATTACTCGCATTAATAACACCGCCCAGAACCTGTAGTTTCTTCAATAAGTATGTACTTGATACTATAAATTTCACCTGTCTGATTTTAGTAGGTCACCAAAGGTATTCAATTCTTTCAAATGCCCTGAAAATGGTGAACAAGCAAATATATTTTAAATGTCGTACTCCTTAAAACAAACTTATTAACACTTATCGACCATATTTGCGTTTTCGCCATGCTTTATAGGCCAGACCGAAGCCCAGTAATATCAATAAGGGCAGACCGATGTTGATCAATTGCCAGGTGGAACGCGTATCAGCAACTTTTTGAATGTCCAGCGTAGGAATGTTAACTGCCCTGCTCCGCAAAGTCAGCAATCCTTTTTCGTCCAACATATAATTTATCGCGTTCAGTAAGAATGTTTTATTGCCATAAAAATTATTTGTCCATTTGTCATAGCCCAATTCAAGAGGCCGACCCTCATTCAATTGGTTCTTGATCACATCACCATCTGCTACCACAAGAATTGCATTTTCCGGCCCCGTATCCGTTACTCCACTTAATTTTATAGGAGCAATTCTATTCGCATAAGCCGAGCGAACTGTTCCTTCCAGGAGTACTGCCAATGGCATACCTCCACCTGAATAACTTTCCGGATCCGGAGGAGAATTCAATAATTCCAGACTGATCAGCTTCGGGATGCCTTCCGATTTTGATAGTGGAGAACTTTTCAGCAATACGGTTTTTTGCATGTTGCTCTCTACAGTATCTAAGCTACTACTGAAGAGAAATCGGAGGGCTTCAATATTTTCTGTAATTGGGTGGTCATTCCCCGGAAAAACCATAGGATGATATATCCAGCGTAGGGGATTGTATTGTGATCCTGAACCCTCACCGGAAGCAAGAACGATCTGTGTACAATACATGTCATTTACCAGATTAGGATTGAGCCGGACACCATACCTGAACAATAAGTCATTAATATTCAGCTCATTGGGTAGAGCGATCGAGCTACCGCTCTCATTCAGGAGACTGTCTAACTCGATACGTGCTCCGTCTAACAACCATACAGTCCTGCCTCCTTGAACGATAAATTGATCCAGCACAAATTTTTCTTCCTCTGTAAAGGCAAGGCGCGGTTTGGCAAGGATGGCTATGTCAAAGTTCTTAAGGCTTTCCAGTGTACCTTGTGCATTAGTCGCTACAGAATCGAGCGTGACAACTCCTAAATTGTAGTAATTGCGCAATTCGCCGAGCAAGTCGGCTATGTAAATATCATCTAGTTGTCCATTTCCTTTTATAATAGCAATTCGCTTCTTTTCCTCTAAAGTTAATTTGGTCAATGCATCGGCAAAGGCGTATTCCAATTCCTGAACAGAGGCGTTGATCCGATCTTCTGTGGTGGAACCAAGCTTATTGATCAACAAGGGTATCCGGACGGTTTGATTCTTATAATTGGCCATAGCCCAGGGGAAAACAAGCTCCTGAGTGGTTTTTCCTTCTTCCTCTACGGACACGTTGGCAGGTGTTAGACCTCGGGATTGCAGCTCAGCTATTAAGGCCGGACGGTTTTCGGCATCTTCGAGCGGAGAAACATAGTTTGTTTTGATAAGGGAATTTTGGGATCGTAATTGGTTTAAGAACTGCGACACCTCAATTTTTAGTCGGGCAAATTCCGGCGGTAATTCTCCATCCAATAGGACATCGATGATCAAAGGTGAATCGATCTGGTCTACCAGGTCCCTGGTGGTCTCCGAAAGTGTATATCGGCCATCTGCAGTGAGGTCTATCCTTGGATTGATGCTGCTTGTGAGTCCATTAAGTCCAACTATTAAGACCAATCCGAGTAATAGGGTAACGAGGATAGATCTATTCTTCATGGCCGGTCGGTTTTAAGTCGAACATATGTCAGGTATAAAAACAAACCGATGAGACTTGCAAAATATACTATATCACTTAGACTGATAACACCGAATGCCATTGTTTCCAGATGGGAATTCATTCCCAAAGAACTTATTATCGTATACATACTTTTACTAAAAAGGGAAGCAATACTATCCAGGCCTGTAAATACCAGCCAACAACATATAAGGGTTAATAGAAAGGCAACCACTTGATTTTGGGCAACGGCCGAGAGAAAAAGGCCAATGGCGATATAGGCCAAACCCAGTAGAAATAAACCAAGATAGACGCTTAACAGCACACCAAGGTCTAGGGAAATGTTATCCACCACGAGGGAATCGAGCGTCCATATATAAGTCAAGGTAGGGATCAAGGCCAAGACTAAAAGACAGGCACAACCTAAGAATTTGCCAATGACAACCTCCCAGGTCGTTACAGGCTTGATCATAAGAGTTTCAAAAGTCCCCGAACGTTTTTCTTCGGCAAAGCTCCGCATCGTAATTGCAGGTATGAGAAAAAGGAAAATAAAAGGGGAGAGTTGATAAAAACCCCCAAGATCTGCGAAGCCATTCTCCAGAATATTAAATGGTCCTTTTAAAACCCACAGGAATAACCCGCTCATCAATAAGAACAGGCCAATAATGAGATAACCCGTCAGATGGGCAAAAAAGTGTCGAATTTCATTTTTGAATACTGCCTGCATCCGTTTAAAGATCAAATAAAGTTTATAGTTATAGTATCTCTATATTCCAGGCCTAATAAGGTAGCGGCAGAACCCACCGTCTGGGAATCACTTTTATAAATAGCTAGTTCAATAAATCCGGCGCTGTTGAAAAGAGCCAGAAGATCACCAGGTCCTTTCCGCTGACTCTTATCAAGGTCAAAATTTATAATATCACTATAGGTATGGTAGATCTCTGTTAATATTTTGTTTCGGGCACTCAGTTCAAAATTTCTTCCATTTCTATAGGCCTCAAACAAATGCTTTTCAATATTCGTGATCACATTACCAAAATTATCGATATAGATAACACTACCCACAATAGTTTTACCCTCATTGAGAACACGAGGCTTAAATTCTACAAGCTCTTTAAGAATAGCGGAGGGTTTGCCAATTACATCTAAGGAACCACCCCTTGCAAGATGACATGCGACCTGCACAAAGACATCAAGGACAGGGAAAGAGCCATGAACCGGGTTCGGTATATTGATCTCGACAACTTTCTCTGGTTTGATCTCTGAGATGATCAAACTGATCACTCCATTGTCAGCACTGATGAAATAATGTCCATCCACGAGCATGGCTACATGCTTATTTTCAGGTGTTGGTTCAGAATCTACACCTAC
>JAHHLF010000351.1 GCA_018679315.1 Bacteroidia bacterium
GTTGTTTACATATGACTATCCAGACAGCTGTTCTTATTGAAACTCTTGTAGAGCTTGGAGCAGATGTAACCTGGAGTTCATGCAATATATTCTCTACACAAGATCATGCCGCTGCCGCTATTGCTGCTGCCGGAATTCCTGTTTATGCCTGGAAAGGTATGACCGAAGAAGAATTTAATTGGTGTATTGAGCAAACCCTTTTCTTTGGAGAAGAAGGTCAGCACTTGAACATGATCCTTGATGATGGTGGGGATCTTACCAATATGGTTTTAGATAAGTATCCCGAATTAACTTCTGGGATCAGAGGCTTGTCCGAAGAGACCACTACTGGAGTACACAGACTCTATGAGCGTTTTAAAAACGGTAGCTTACCTATGCCGGCTATTAACGTGAATGATTCCGTAACTAAATCCAAGTTTGATAATAAATATGGATGTAAGGAAAGTGCTGTAGATGCCATCCGAAGAGCTACGGATACTATGCTGGCAGGAAAGCGTGTTGTAGTAGCCGGATATGGTGATGTAGGAAAAGGTACTGCAGCTTCTTTTCAAGGGACTGGTGCCATTGTTACCGTCACTGAAATTGATCCTATTTGTGCCCTTCAGGCGTGTATGGACGGTTTTGAAGTAAAAAAGCTGGAAACAGTTATTGGCAAGGCTGATGTTGTAATAACAGCTACCGGTAATAAAGATATTATTCGCGAAGAACATTTCAGGGCAATGCGCGATAAAGCCATTGTTTGTAATATCGGACATTTCGACAATGAGATCGATATGGCCTGGCTCAATGGAGAATTTGGTCATACAAAAGATGAGATCAAACCACAGGTAGATAAGTATACCTTAGATGGAAAGGATATTATTGTTCTGGCTGAAGGCAGGTTGGTCAATCTGGGTTGCGCAACCGGCCATCCAAGTTTTGTGATGAGTAATTCTTTTACGAATCAAACCCTGGCTCAGATCGAACTTTGGAATAATAATGATAAATATGAGAACAAGGTCTATACCTTGCCCAAGCATTTAGATGAAAAAGTAGCTAAGTTGCACCTTGAGAGGCTAGGTGCTGAACTTACCGAGTTAAAGAAAGATCAGGCCGATTACATTAACGTCGATGTAAACGGACCTTACAAACCTGAGTACTATAGGTACTAAGGAATAAGGAAAGAAGGTCATAAAAAAACCCGCTGTTCACACAGCGGGTTTATTTTTTCAGATTATCCAGTGTTATGCCGTGAAAGGCTCAATAGAAACATAGGATTTACCATTCGCTTTCTTTTCAAACTTAACGATACCGTCAACTTTGGCATGAAGGGAATGATCTTTTCCGGCATACACATTCTCACCGGCATTGTGTTTTGTGCCACGCTGACGTACAAGAATGTTCCCTGCAATAGCAGCTTGCCCACCGAATATCTTCACGCCCAGGCGTTTCGATTCCGATTCTCTACCGTTCTTTGAACTACCTACACCTTTTTTATGTGCCATGATATGCTCTTTTTAGAGTTTATATTATTTGCTTAAAGCTTTTATCAGATCCGCCTTTTTCATTGAAGAAATTCCGGTGATCCCTTTAGCTTTAGCCATTGCTTTTAATTCTGCTACAGTGTTGCTGCTAAGATCCGCTTTGGGAGCAGCTTTCTTTGGTGCTGACTTTTTAGGAGCAGCCTTTTTAGCTGTAGTTTTAGGTGCCGCTTTTTTAGGGGCAGCAGCTTTTGGCTTGGCTTCGGCTTTAGTTGCTTCTTTCTTAGGAGCCGCTTTTTTAGCGCCCTTAGCAACAATACCTTCGATCTTTAATTCTGTAAGATATTGCCTGTGACCGTTCTTTACCTTATAGCCTTTTCTTCTTTTCTTTTTAAAGACGATCACTTTATCGCCTTTAAGATGTTTAACGACTTTCGCCTGCACTGCGGCTCCGTCTATAGCCGGGGCGCCAATAGTGATATTCTTGCCATCTTCGATCAGTAAGACGTTTTCGAAGTTTACCTTCTTGCCTTCGTCTTCCTGAAGTCTGTGGACAAATACCTTTTGGTCTTTTGCAACTTTAAATTGCTGCCCTGCTATCTCTACAATAGCATACATAGAATGTGTTTTAAATTATTCTGTTTGCCAATCCCTATTTATCAGGAATAAAGCGGGTGCAAATATACTGCTAAATCAGGAAAAGACAAGGCTTAGCCTCGTTAATTGTTTGCGGATTTAAACAATTGCATAAAGGAAAGAGTAAGAACAAGCGCGGTAGCAAATCCCATGATCGCAACTGTAAAAAATACGATCCCCTCAAAACTCTTAAAACTCTTGAACCAGGTCGTGGCTAATTCCTTTAAAAATTCCGGGTTGATCTCGGTTGAATAGACAGCAAAGAAAATGGTAAAGATTATAGTTGCGACAAACCCTGTTACAACTCCGGCTGTAAAGCCACTGCCATAATTATAGTTTTCACCCTGATTCACCCTGAAGATTTTGATAGCTTCATAAATACCAAAACCCGTGATCACCCCATTGAATAAGCTAAACCATACCTGGGTATGCAGTCCAAAAAGAGAAAGAATAAGGAAGTATGCGATCAAACAGCCTGATGTAGCTATTCCAAATCGAATTGGCAGGGCAAATTGTTTCATGGATCCGTCGCTCTTATTAAATGTTCAAATTATATTATTATGCCAAATTAACCATTAATTTCTTGTTAAACGAAAATCGTATTTTTAGTAAAGAATTGCCTTTGCTTCCTTATTTTAGGCTTTCTTGGGCCGCACCCTTCTATTGACCAAATAAACTCCAAATAATATGATCAAGGCAGCAAACAGCTGTTGAGGTTTAAAAAGCTCCCCATCCAGCAAGCCCCAGAGAACACCAACAATTGGGATCAAATAGGTTACGGAAACAGAAAATACAGGTGTTGAGAGCTGTATCAAACGATTGAACATCACCTTGGCAATACAAGTCCCGAATATGGCAAGAATAATTATATAGGCAAGAGACGACATAAAGTACGGACCTTGTACAACCTCTTCATCTGTGACTCCGGAAAAAGCAGAAATGATGAGTGCAGGCAGAACCATCACCATAAAATTGCCCGTCGCAATTCCCAAGGGCGAGACATCCTGCAATTTGCTTTTAATGATATTTGCGTTGAATGCATAGCCAATGGTCGCCAGAATAACCAAGCCTGCATAGGTATAATTTTGATCCGGATTTATAGATGCCCCCAGAACGATAAGTAAGATCGCTCCAAGTAATCCTACAATGACACCTAAAAATTGCCGCAAAGAGAAGATAATGCCGAACCAAAGAAAACCAACAATTATAGTAAACAGAGGAACTGTTGAATTAAGAATGGAAGCAATGCTGCTGTCTATTTCTGATTGGGCAAATGCAAATAGGAAAACCGGTATGAAACTTCCGATCATCCCAGATACAGCGATCCATTTCCACTGCTTTCCGGAAATTCCACGAAGGGAACGAAATCCTATAATGGCCATGAATAGGGAAGTAATGAGTACTCTCATTACACCTAATTGAATTGGGTTAAAGCCCTTAAGCCCTTTTTTTATTAAGATATATGAAGTCCCCCAAATGAGCGATAAGACAATCAGATAGTACCATTTGCGATGTACGTCGCTCATAGAAGAAGCTTTCCGCAAAATTGAGGCTTTTTTATCGAGTATTTGCATCCCGATTCACTAATTTTGAAAGCACTAACTAGAAGTAGATATGCGTAGAAAAATCATACTTATTTTGGCTTTTTCCAGCCTCTTTTTAGGATGCAAAGATCAAGACAAAACAACCGGATTAAGTCAAATGGAGGAAGTCATGTCCATTCATGATGAGGTAATGCCTAAGATGTCTACCCTAGCCAAATTGGTTGGAGAGCTCAAATCAAAAGCAGATTCCACAGAGCAGGGACTTAAATACACCTCTGCCATGGAAGATCTTCAAGATTCTCATAAGGCCATGATGGATTGGATGCAGGGCTTTGGGTCTCGCTTTACTTCAGATGAGATCTTAAATGGTGCCCCTTTATCAGAGGAAAAACAAGAATGGTTAGATGAGGAAGAAGAAAAGGTAATTGCACTAAAAAAGCAGATCCTGGAAAGCATCGAGGAAGCCCAAGACTTGCTGCAAGACTAAGTTTCTTTCTTCCTTATAAGAATACAGGCTGACCGACATCCGTATTTCCTCCGGAGATCAGTATCCCCACTTTTTTACCTTCAAAGTAATACGGCTCACGGAGAACGGCAGCTACGGCCACAGCACTGGAAGGTTCAATAATGATCTTCATGCGTTCCCATACCCAACGCATTGCATCTTTGATCTCTTGCTCTTCCACACGGATGATCCTGCTGACATGTTTTTTGATAATAGGGAATGACACGTCACCTAACTGGGTACGCAGGCCGTCAGCAATGGTATTTGTTGTTTTGTTGGTCTCTATCCTTCCACTCTGCAAGGAACGATAGGCATCATCTACCTCGAAAGGTTCTGCCCCTATCACCTCACAGGTAGGGCTTAGGAATGATGCTGCCAATGCCGTACCGGCCAGGAGTCCGCCACCTCCCACAGGAGCCACCAGACAATTCAAATCAAGCACTTTATGTATAAACTCTACGGCCGCTGAACCCTGGCCGAGGATTACCTGCAGGTCGTTAGATGGATGCACAAAAGTTGCTCCGGTCTCTTCTTTTATTTTGAATGCAGCAGATTCACGTGCTTCCAATGTAGGTTCACAATCCGTGATCTTGCCTCCGTACAGCTTTACAGCCTCCCGCTTTATCCTCGGGGCATTCGTCGGCATGACGATATAGGCGGGAATTCCAAAATTTCCAGCTGCTCTGGAGAGTGCCTGGGCAAAATTTCCAGATGAATGGGTGACCACTCCTTTTTTACGGTCTTTTTCGGAAAGTGAAAGGATGGCATGTGTCGCCCCTCGGATCTTATAAGATCCTGTGCGCTGCAAATTCTCTGCTTTAAAAAAGACTCGTGCACCTATTCTTTTATTAAATAGCGATGAGGTAAGGACAGGTGTGTGATGTACATGCCCTTTGATCTTTTCCCAGGCTTTAAATACAAGTTCGGGATCAATAGAATGAGGTGCAGATTCTTTCATTTCCAACGCAGCGATTCCATTAATACCCGGATATCGCGTTGCATATAGACAGCCGCTGGATAAATGGAATCATAATTTGGTTTACTGTAAAAATAGAGAGATCCTGTCAGAAAGTGCTGTATGCTATCCGTTACATAAAACTGGGCCTGCGATGCTGCATCACCTTTTACTTCGTAAAACATCCCATATACCTTGTTGTCTTCATTTACAAAAGGTTGTTCGTAAATAGCATCGGCTTTTACAACATGTTCATAGGCAAACTTCTGGGCATCTGAAAGCAAAATGTCCAGGTCTCCGTCAATTGCTTTATAATTTAAAAACAAAGTGCCTTTCATGCTTGGATACTGCAATTGATATCCGCCCTTGGACTGAGAGATCTCCGCCGTTGAATTATATGTGAAGCTGAAGTTTTCAGTATTATAGACCAGGTTCTCAGCAGCAGAATAATCCAACCTTAACATGGCCTTTGGTTTGGGTACAACTGCTTCTTCGCAACCGGCAACCATGCACATAAAGGCTAAAAATATGAGCAAGGATCTATACATGGGGCAGTGTGAATTTTATTTGTTTAAGTCTTTTCTTATCCAGACTTTCTACCAGAAATTGGTAGTCATTGAATCTGATCTTTTCACCGCGTCTTGGAAACTTTCCAGCGATCTCAAGCACAAATCCTGCAATTGTTTCGGATTCTCCCTTTTGTTCCTCGAACAGCTCTTCATCATCCAGCTTAACCGCCCGATAAAACTCCTTTAATGTTGTCTTTCCATCAAAAACATAGTTGTATTCATCAATTTTTGAAAAGATCAGGTCTTCATCATCAAATTCATCGCTGATATCCCCTACGATCTCCTCTATAATATCTTCCATGGTTACGATACCAGAAGTCCCACCGTATTCATCCACTACAACGGCCAAATGGTTTTTCTTTTCCTGGAACTCTAATAGTAAATCATCCAATTTTTTATTTTCCGGCACAAAATAAGGTTCCCTGATAAGGTCGGACCATTTATATATCTTCTTATCCAGATGGGGCAACAGATCCTTAACGTGCAAAATTCCCAACACATTATCCATGCTTTCAGAGAAGACAGGAATTCGTGAATATCCATGTTTTTGGATCTCGGTTATTACTTCTTGAAATTGCATCTCTTCGTTCAAAGCAAATATGTCTATTCGCGGGCGCATTACCTGCTTGGTATCCGTATTCCCGAATGAAACGATCCCTTCCAGAATCTTTTGTTCTTCCTTAGTCGTATCGCCCTCAGATGTTAATTCAAGGGCCTGAGATAAATGATCTACAGAAAGATTAGACTTTCTCCTTCCTAATTTGGTATACATTAGGATGCTAGCGCCGCGCATGGGCCTGCTTAAGGGGCTAAATAGAATGTCGAGCACTCTGAGCGGATAGGCCATAAAGAATGAAAATGCCCGCCGATTCCTATTGGCATAGATCTTAGGCAAGATCTCCCCGAACATAAGGATCAGGAAGGTAGCGACAACCACTTCCAGCAAGAAACGAAGTGAAACAAGATCGAACACTCTGAAAGTTATCTGCTTAAAAAGGGTATCCCCAATAGAATTAAAAAGGAGGACTATTCCAATATTGATCGAATTATTGGCTATCAATATCGTAGCCAGAAGTCTTTTGGGCTTTTTGAGAAGACGGACAAGTATTTTTCCCCTGGCTGTTTTCTCTTGCTCTATCTCGTTGATCTCCGTTTTTGATAAACCAAACAAAGCCACTTCGGCTCCGGAGATCATTGCTGAGCAGCCCAAAAGCAATAGAAGAGTAACGCATTTAATTAGAAACACGGTATCAAGGGTCAATAAACTAATCAGTGAACTCAAAGGATCAGGATCCAATAGCGACTTGTTTTAAAAGCTTGATTAGAACGGTAGATCGTCTTCCTCGGCAGAAGCCATCGGTTCAACAGAAGGAGATGTGTCGGCTTCTGTTTTCATTGGTTGCGCCGGCTCGTTAGACATAGGATTAGCCGACTGATTAGAATCGCTCTTATTGGACAGGAAGGTAAAGTCCTGTACATGAACCTCTGTCGTATACCGGTTATTTCCATCTTCTCCCTGCCATTGCCGGGTCTTCAACCGACCTTCCACATAGATCTTATCTCCTTTACTCAAA
Organism: Bacteroidia bacterium; assembly: GCA_018679315.1. Classification (GTDB taxonomy): domain Bacteria; phylum Bacteroidota; class Bacteroidia; order Flavobacteriales; family Flavobacteriaceae; genus HDS-28. The sequence continues at coordinate 7,244 of JAHHLF010000351.1, forward strand.
TATTTTTCACAGATCTCTGCTGCTTTATTTCGGACTACGATATTGTGCCATTCTGTATTGGTCACTTTTTCACCGCTCTGCCGATTTGTATAGGTTTCATTGGTAGCCAATGGGAACCGGCCAATACAATTACCTCCTTCGAAATAATGCATCTTTACTTCATCTCCAAGATGCCCTATTAGCATCACTTTATTTAATGTTCCGCTCATAATTTTAATATTGGGTTAAAAGTACGAATTTTTAAAAGCACTGATGGCTTCTTGAATTAAAACCGGGACTGGTAATTGCTCTACTTCCTCCCAGGGTGTTCCATCTTGCACAAGCTCAGGCGTTTTGACGATCCAAAACCTTGTATATAGGTGTTGATGGGATAATTTATGAACTTTATCCTTTGGATAGAGCTGACCGGTAATCTGATAGTTCTTAAGGCCTAATATCCCTTTTGAAGCTGTTCTAATATCAGTGCTGTTGATCGGGCCATTTGTTTCCAGCAATGGAAATTCAAATAAATGTTGCCAAATATCCATGGGTCCTCTCCGGATCATACGTGTGTTGGCCGATCTATCCAGGATCAACAAGTAATTAAAATATCGTTTCCGAACCGGTTTCTTGCTCTTTTTCACAGGACGCATCGTGATCGTATTTCGGGCGAGGGCCAGGCACCCGTCAGAAATAGGACAGGATTCACATAAGGGACTCGATGGCTTGCATATTATGGCGCCTACTTCCATTATCCCCTGGTTGTAATCCCCAGGTCTATCCTTATCTATAATTTCGTTGGCCAGGGTTTTAAAATACTTAGTACCCTGGGAGCTGTCTATTGAATTATTAATATCAAAATATCTGGATAAGACCCGATATACATTTCCATCCAAAACAGCTTTTTTCTCGTTAAAACAAATAGAAGCAATTGCACTGGCTGTATAATCCCCTACCCCTTTTAATTTCAGTAATTCCTCGTAATTATCAGGGAATTCACCTTGAAGTTCTCCTACAATAAACTTGGCTGTTTCATGCATATTTCTGGCACGGGAATAATAGCCCAGGCCCTGCCAATCCTTAAGAATTTCCGATTCCGATGCCTCTGAAAGTGAAAATATAGAAGGATATTTGCTTATAAAAGCAGAAAAGTAAGGTAATCCTTGCGCAATGCGTGTTTGTTGCATAATAATTTCTGACAGCCAAACGGGATATGGGTCTTTCGTATTGCGCCACGGTAAATGCCGTTTATTTCTGTCATACCAATTCAGAATTTTTTGCGAAAACGATATAGCTGTTATAATAGATGTCAAAGTATTGCTTTCTACATTTAAAATTAGGCTATTAGCGGGATGTAACGAATTAAATTTTTATATTTGCCTGCCTGAAAAACTTACATAAACTAAAATCAAAATGACTAAAGCTGACATTGTTTCGAGGATTTCGG
>JAHHLF010000206.1 GCA_018679315.1 Bacteroidia bacterium
GGTTAGGCGCATCAAGCAGCTAATGCCTCATGCCTGTATAGGGGTAGATGTCATTGTCGGATTCCCCGGCGAGACTGAGGAATTATTCCTCGAAACCTATGAATACCTGAACCAATTAGATATTTCCTATCTGCACGTGTTCACCTATTCTGAACGAGCAAACACATTAGCGGCCTCCATGCCTGGTGTTGTGCCCAAGCATATCCGGGCAAAGCGAAGTAAGATGTTACGCGTACTTTCGGCAAAGAAGAGGCGTGCATTTTATGAATCACAACTAAAGACTGAACGACAAGTTTTGTATGAAGGGGAAAACAAGAGGGGTTTTATTGAAGGCTTCACAGAGAATTACGTTCGGGTCAAGACTCCATGGGATCCTAAATTAGCTAACTCCTTTGCAACAATTGAATTAGACCGGATAGATGATGACGGCCTGGTCAGGTTCAAGGAAAGTGTTCCCAGTTTTTCATAAAAAAACCCGGCAGGTGCCGGGTTGAATAATTTGAAAAAAAATTCCGGTAGTTATGGTATTAAATTCGAATACCTACCGGAAGCATTTCTTTATACTGTCTGTTTTTTCTTAGGAAGCCAGCGATCTGCGGACTCGTAGGTACTACGCGCAGATTTTCGCCCTGGATGTGATGCAGGACTGATTTTATAAAATCTTCTTTAAAACCTTCCTCGGAGATTTCCTCGGGAATAACCAATTTTGTTAGAAAAACTTTACGTTCCTGGGAAGAGTATTCAATTTTGGCTAAATGGCCATCGAACCTAGTTTCAAACTGCCTCAGGAAACTATTATCTTTTATAGTCAGCTCATTCATATAGTTTGATTTTAAAGTAGTTTTTAGACAAAAAAATTACGATTGGTTGGTATCGTAATTTCACAAATTGCAATCTAACGGTAAACCTAGCAGGAGGAACTATTTTCTTTACAACAAGCGTACAAAGGTATGTAAAAAAATGCTAATTTCCTAGAGTTTAACACAGTCAGCAAGCTATGAAAGACCCATTAATTCCTGTTTATTTCATGCCGGGAATGGCCGCTAGTTCGGACATATTCGAACATATCTCCCTCCCGGAGTCCAGGTTTGAAATGATACGGCTGGATTGGTTTAATCCAAGTAAGGGAATGAGTCTGAAAGACTATGCACAGGAGATGATCACCTATATTAAGCACCCGAATCCTGTTTTGGTTGGGGTCTCTTTTGGCGGTGTACTTGTACAGGAGATAGCGCAACAGATCCCGACACATAAGGTGATCATTATTTCAAGTGTGAAACAAAAAAAAGAAATGCCCAGAAGGCTCATTTTTGCCAAGTATACCAAAGCGCATAAATTATTACCAACCGGTATTGTCAATAATATTGAACTATTAGCGAAATATGCATTCGGAGAAACTGTGAGTAAACGTCTGGATCTTTATGAACGTTACCTAAGTATCAGAGACAAAACCTACCTGGATTGGGCCATAGACCAGATGGTGAGATGGAACCAGCGGGAATACGAACCTGGAATTATCCATATTCACGGCGATAAGGACGCTGTTTTTCCGTTTCAATATATCAATGATTGTATACCTGTAGAGAATGGCACTCATACTATGATCATTCATCGATATAAATGGTTCAATGAACACCTTCCTACAATTATTTTGGAATAATGGAGTTCTATTTAATACCTTAGCTTAAACTAAATTAACTAAAAATGAGACTGTTAAAGAATGCTTTGATGGTATTGGGCATGCTATTTCTTATTAGTACACTGATCTTAGCTGTACAAAGAGGAGATGCCCTGGAAGCCAGTATTAAGTCGGCTCAAGCTACCAATAATGACGAGAAGAATGTCGCCCAGGAGTATAGGATTTCAGCTATTGATATCCCTGAAGATCTGAACTTTGCGGGAGAAACCGTCCCACAAGACGACCCGGAGATCATGGAGCGGATAGACCGGGAATTCCTGGTAAACACCTATTGGCAATCCAATGCACTTCTGTTGATGAAGCGTTCTCATAAGTACTTTCCGGTCATAGAACCTATTCTGGCTAAATACGGAATTCCTGATGATTTTAAATACCTGGCTGTAGCTGAGAGCGGATTGCAAAATGTGGTATCGCATAAAGGAGCTACTGGTTTCTGGCAGATAATGCGAGCTACAGGCAAAGAATACGGCCTGGAAGTTAACAGCAATGTGGATGAGCGCTACAATATGGAAAAAGCTACGGAAGTAGCTTGTAAGTATTTGCGCAAATACAAGGAGAAATTCGGAAACTGGACACTTGCAGCCGCCGCTTACAATGCAGGTCCCGGAAGTATCAACAAATATTTAAGGATCCAGAAAGAAGACGACTACTACGACCTATTATTGGGAGAGGAAACAGGACGTTATATTTTTAGGATCCTGGCTATTAAAGAGATTCTCTCTGATCCGGATAAGTACGGCTTTATTATAGAGAATGATGATTTGTATGAGCCTATTCCAACATTTAATGTTGAGGTAGATGAACCAGTCGGTGATTTTGCCGATTTTGCCTCACAATACGGGATCAACTATAAGATCTTAAAGAGGCACAATCCCTGGCTTAGGGAGCCGCATTTAAACAATACTTCCCGCAAGAAGTATACGATAGCAATACCGGTAAAAGGATACTACCCGATGGGAGAATAGATCAGATACGTTTCATCTGCTGTTGAAGCATCTTGATCTGCTCGGTCAACATGTTATTCTTATCCAACTTTTTAGCTTCCTGAAGCAAAGTGGTTGCTTCACGCTTACGCCTTTTTTGCATGGCGATACCTGCCAGGCTAAGTTTAGCCATTGCAACATCATAATCCATGTTCAAACCTAGTTTCAAGGCTTTTTTAAAATACTTTTCTGCCTGTGTCAGATTTTTTTGGGAGTAGATTATCCCATGAAGATAATTGTAGTATCCCTGCTGCTTGACCGTTAAAGCAGCTTCAGGATTCTTTATTTTAGTCAACCAGCGTTCCGTGCCGTCCAGGTCTTGTTTTCGCATTCGTAAAAAAGAAAGGAGTATGATCTCATTTCTGAAATAAAGGAATATGAAAATGAACGATAGGAAGCACAAGAAGATGCCATTGCCTATGAACCCCTCGATAAACTGGTAAATGGCATAGCCGATGGCAGCCGCAGCCAGGAAGAGTTTGATATTTTTATTGAACATAATTCTTTATTGGATTAGTTGGTAGGATAAGCTCATTTCAATTTTCGTAGGTATTTCCTGGTCCCCGAGTTGCTTAACAATAGAATAGCCCTGGTACTCGCCTTTAACTTCCATTGTCCGGAATAATCCTGTTAGCGGGTCTATGATGATCACAGAGTTCTGACTTCCGCTTAATTCCATTGTCGTCTGATCGTCTTGTATGGAAAGCACAGATTCCGATTTGCCATTGATCTCTGATGCCACTTCAGACATGGCAGAAAGCGTCCAGGTATTATTAGATGCCAGTTTTCCTTCAAACTGTGTCTTCCAGGTATCTCCTATAGCAACATCCTCTGCTGGGTAAAAGAAGGTCATTTGTTCATAACTCTTGGATAGGGCTTCTGAACCAAAATCCTTACTCAAGCTGGCGCTAAGCATATCTCTTGTAAAATCGTCTTCAAACCCTGCAGCATTTACCATATTTTCTATCAGTTGATCCCCTCCGTTCACTTCGTGGATCTTCCCGGTGCTTGTCATTTTTATGGTAACCTTCTGCCCAATTAAACTTTGGAAGATCTTACTTTGAATATCATTTTCCTTCGGAATGCTGGTATCCACATTCATCAATTCCCCATACAGATCTGAGCTCATCAACATTTTCAGATCTTTAAATTCCACATCTATCAGGTATAAAGTGTCTTCTTTGCCTGTTATGGTAAACTCCATGATAGACTTGATATCATTGGTGATCACCTGAGTCCCAGTATCCAATTCCTGGGTGATATCTTGCAGCGCGTGTTGTTCAATAGTAAAGGAATTACCAGACTCCAGCTTATAGCCCAGGCTGTTTTGACCGGCTACGGCAAAAGAAATCAGAAGTAAAAAACCTGTAAATAGTCCGTTTTTCATCGGTGGGGTAAGGGTTCGGATTACAGGTACAAAAGTAATAAATTATACGCGAAAAATTTCCAAAGAGCCATTTGGGAAAGTAAAAACTCTTCGTATATTTGCCCCCGGATTTTTGCACAAGATCCTGATCTAAATTTCAGTGCTGTGCAATAAGATATACAGATATGAAAAGGACCTTTCAACCTTCAAAACGCAAGCGGCGAAACAAACATGGCTTCAGGGAGCGCATGGCGTCAGCTAATGGACGTAAAGTTTTGGCCCGCAGGAGAGCGAAAGGGCGCAAGAAAGTAAGTGTATCCTCAGAGCCGAGACACAAAAAATAATGACCGTATTATTAATAATAGGAAAAGGTGTTACTCTTTAGATGTAACACCTTTTTTTTATCCGGTCGTCAAGGAAAGTGATTTGAAAACTACATATACCCCGCTCACATG
>JAHHLF010000379.1 GCA_018679315.1 Bacteroidia bacterium
TAGTTCTTCCGCAGCCTTTTTAGATTATGACAAGGATGGCGACCTGGACATCTATTTGCTCAACCATGCCGTGCATACCCAGGAGTCCTATGGTAAGGCCGACTTAAGATTTATACGAAATTCGCAAACCGGCGACAAGCTTTTACGCAATGATGGCGCTACGTTTACCGAAGTAAGTGAAGAGGCTGGAATTTATGGGGGAATAAATGGCTATGGCTTGGGTGTCGCCGTTGCAGATTTCAACCAGGACGGCTATCCGGATATTTATGTCGGGAATGATTTTCACGAAGATGATTACTACTATCTGAACCAGGGTAATGGCACCTTTAAAGAAAGCTTACGAGATTACTTTGGCTATAGTTCCCGTTTTTCAATGGGGAATGATGCAGCAGATATCAATCACGATGGCTGGCCGGATATTATCTCTCTCGATATGCTCCCGGAAGACGAGGTAGTCTTAAAATCCTCAGAAGGTGATGATGATGTGCAAACCCAAAAGATCCGTACAGAACAATTTGGGTATCACTACCAGTATACTCGTAATATGCTCCATATAAATCGCCAGGGATCGGGATTTGCCGAAACAGCACTATTAAGTGGAATAGCAGCAACCGACTGGAGTTGGAGCGCCTTGTTTGAAGATTTTGATCTGGATGGGGAACAGGATCTTTTTGTTGCCAATGGGATCCCTAAACGACCAAACGACCTGGATTATATAAAGTTCGTTTCAAGCGAAGAGATTCGGAATAAGATCTCAAATACCCGAATGATCGATCGGGAAGCCCTGCAATTGATGCCCTCTGGTAACTGGCATAACTACATGTATAAGGGGAATGGAGATCTTGGCTTCGAAGATATGTCGGGACGCTGGATTTCAAAAGATACCGTGATCTCCGGTGCTACAGCCGTTGCGGATCTGGACAGGGACGGCGACCTTGACATTGTAACCAACAACCTAAACCAGGAAGCCAGTATCTATGTTAATCGCTCTGCAGGAAATGAAGACCAGAATTATTTGAACCTGAGATTTGAGCTAGGTGATAAGAACCGATTTGGTATCGGAACCAAGGCATTTTTATACATCAAGGGTAAATTACATTATAAAGAATTATATACGGTCAGGGGATTTCAGGCTTCTTCAGAACCCTTGTTGCATTTTGGTTTAGGCGCCAATACAGAGGTAGATTCTCTTCGGATCGTATGGCCTGATAATACGTCTGAAGTTATTAGGGGTATCACAGCAAACCAGGATCTCACACTTCGACCTAAGAACCCAAAACCCTTTGACTATAAAACTCTAAATCCATCGAATAAACCCTTATTTACTCCTTTAGAGGGAAGCTTGGGGATCGACTTCACCCATTCTGAGGATAATTATATCGACTTCAACCGCCAAAAACTGATCCCTTTCAAAATATCAGATAGGGGACCGGCCACGGCCATAGGAGACCTAGATGGCGATGGAAAAGATGATATTTATTTCGGTGGTTCTAAGCTAAAATCCTCCAGGATCTATATCCAGAAAGACAGTACATACGAATTGACCCAAATACCGTCATTGCAAAAGGATTCCATACTCGAAGTCGTCGATGCGAAGGTCATACCCGGGGCAGATGGATCACCTGGGCTATTTGTAGCCTCAGGAGGTGGCGATTTTTTCGGTACCGCTCCTGCCCTATTGGATGGGTATTATATCAAAAATAACAATGTGTGGGAAGGTATTCCTATACCTGACTATTTTGAGAATGCATCGGTTGTAATTGCTTCCGATTTTAATGAGAATGGCAAACCTGATGTTTTCATTGGAAGTCATAGCGTTACAGGGGATTACGGCAAGATTCCTACCTCATATCTACTCGAACTGGAAGAAAGTAGCTGGGAGGTTTTGGAAAATGATGTGTTGGCTTCTGTGGGAATGGTTACTGATGCCTTATGGGATGATTATGACCGGGACGGGGACATGGATCTGATCGTGATCGGAGAATGGATGGCACCACGGTTTTTTACGAATAACCAAGGAAGCCTTGAGGAAACTACGATGCTTGAGAAACAGCTAAACGGATTGTGGCAAGCCATTTCTCCCTTTGATATTGATGGGGATGGAGATACCGATTATGTATTGGGTAATTGGGGTTTGAATTCGAAGTTTAAAGCCAGCGATAGGTGGCCAGTGCGAATGTACTATGGGGATTTTGATAAAAACCGGGCTACAGAGACCATAGTGGCACTAGCCAAAAAAGAAAGATATTATCCCATAGAAAGCCTGGATGGACTGGCCGGACAACTTGAGTTTTTGCGACGGTCATTTAATGCCTATACCGATTATGCCGGAAAGACTATCGAAGAGATACTCCCCGAAGAAGCCCTGAATCAAGCCAAAATATTCGAGGTCCATGAACTGAGATCCGGGTTCTTGGAAAACGATAACGGCGCGTTCCGTTTTGTACCCTTTGGAACAGAATTACAAACAGCTCCTATCATGGCCTTCGAGATTTTTGATTTTGACAAGGATGGAAATGATGAATTGCTTGCAGGTGGAAATTATTTTGGAGTAAAACCCTATCACGGACGTCTGGGCTCTTTTAGTGGCGCTATGATAAAATCGAAAAATGACGTACTTTTGGGCCATAATATTGGGCTGGACCTCGCTCGAAAATCAGTACGGAACCTAAGTGTTATCAGGCTGAATAATCAACCCTACTTATTGGTTACTATTAATGATGCTCAAGCCGAAGTTTATGCCTTTTAGTATTGAAAATAATATGAGAAAGATCGTAGTTATTGGTGTTTTAGGAATGCTGTTTATGGGGTGTAATCAGGAAGATACGCCTATAAAAGTATCTGCTGATGAACTACATGCATCCGTTGATAAAGTAACTGAGGTAATGATCAACGACATCTTTTCACCACCCGTAGCAAGCCGAATTTATGCTTATCCCAATATCGCTGCCTATGAGATCATAGCGAAGTCTAATGAGGATTATAATACGCTGGCCGGACAGGCAAGGGACTTAACCGCAATTCCGGATCCTGAGGATCCTGCGACCTTGAATTATGACTTAGCCGCCATGATCGCACACATGGATGTGAGTAGGAGATTAGTTTTTTCAGAAGACAAGATTAATGTACTTCGTGATAGTTTGTATACGCTATGGTCTGAAACGAATGAGGACGAATTTGAAAGTGCCAAGACTTATGGACTTGCCGTCGCTGAGCATATCAGTGAGTGGATGAGCAATGATAATTACAACCAAACACGCACCATGCCCAAATTTACGGTGAATACAGAAGATCCGTCGAGATGGCAACCTACGCCTCCGGCTTATATGGATGGTATAGAACCACACTGGAATAAAATAAGGCCCTTTGTGATCGATTCTGCCGGGCAATTTAAGCCTACGCCACCACCGCCATTTTCAATGGAAGAGGGAAGTGAGTTTTACAAGGAGGTAAGGGAGGTATACGACATAAGCAATAAGATCACTGCCAAAGGAGACGAATCGGAAGAAATAGCCATTGCCCAATTTTGGGATTGCAATCCCTATGTCTCCGTTACACGTGGCCACTTGATGTTTGCTACCAAGAAGATCACTCCAGGGGCGCACTGGATAGGGATCGTTAAGATCGCAACTAGAAAAACCAACAGTGATTTTGACGATACATTATATGCGTATACAAAGACATCAATCGCTATTGCGGATGCCTTTATCAGTTGTTGGGATGAAAAATATCGTTCCAATCTAATTCGCCCGGAAACATTGATCAATGAACATATAGATGATAGTTGGCAACCTGTTTTACAGACGCCCCCATTCCCGGAATATACCAGTGGCCATAGTGTGGTTTCGGGTGCTGCTGCCATCATATTAACAGATATTTTTGGCGATAATTTTTCCTTTGACGACGACACCGAATTGCCCTATGGACTTCCTGTAAGAAGCTTTAATTCCTTTAACGAGGCTGCGGATGAAGCTGCCATTAGCAGAATGTATGGCGGCATCCATTATCGCACGGCGGTAGACATTGGTGTTAATCAGGGGCGTGATCTGGGTCGGTTTGTTATCCAGAACCTGGACATGAAAAACGAAACAAAACTAGCATCGAATCAATAGCATGAAACGCGTTTTGGTTTTTTTCTGTGTGCTCTTGGCCGGCCTTTTCATTTGGTATTTCTTTTTAAAACAACACGATTATCAGGTCCGCTTCCAAAGCAAAACTACGCCTGGTACGGTAAGTCAGATCATAAAGACCTGGAACGAGACCCAGGCAGGAGGTCGCATCCTTGGTTGGGAGGGCCTGGAAGAAGTCACTCAGCGCCTGGTATATGGAGATTCTGCATATACCTATACATGGCGGATCAGATCTGAGCATGATTCGCTCTCAACTGTTACAGCCTATATCGCGGATAACGAGAACAGTTTTCTAAATAAATGGAAACTCCTTTTTTCAGATACCGATTTTCAAAAACGATCTAGGAAAACTGTACAAGAGCTGGGTCGAAGTCTGCTCGATCACTTAAAGAATATTAAGGTGGAAGTCGTGGGGGAAGCAGATTCTCCTGAGTCTTTCTGTGCCTGTGTACAAGTCGAGACTACGCAATATGGAAAGGCCAACGGTATGATGGCAAACTATGGTATATTAAACACGGCCATTGTGGGTAATAACATCCAGCTCAATGGCCCTCCACTAATACGTGTCAATGAATGGAACAAGGACTCAGATTCCTTGAAGTATGACTTCTGTTATCCCATAATACGTTCAGAAAAATTACCACGTATGAAAAATATTGAGTACAAAAGAGTTTTTAGTAAACCTTCAATAAAGGCAACCTATAATGGTAATTATATCACAAGTGACCGTGCCTGGTATGCTATATTGGAGTACGCAGAACCTCGGGGTATTGAAGTTACGGGATTGCCTATCGAAGTGTTCTTTAATAATCCTACAGTAGGTGCCGGAGATACCGAATGGCTTGCCGAGATCTATATGCCTCTTAAAGAACAAAAATGAGACGAATTTTAATTTTCGGAGTGTTGATCCTCACTGGATGCACAAATTATGGTCAGCTCACCTTTGTGACCAAGCTCCCCAAAAAGTTAAAAGAAGTTTCCGGGATTGTTCCTGCTGCAAATGATACGTATTGGGTCATAGAAGACAGTGGGAATGCAGACAATCTCTATCGTGTAAGCCTGAAGGGTGAGCTGCTCCAAAAAGTGAATATAAAGAATGCTAAGAACAGGGATTGGGAAGCCCTGTCCAAAGATACCCTGGGGAATATCTACATTGCCGATTTTGGGAATAACAGTAATAAACGGCAAGACCTGGTGATCTATAAAGTTGCTGAACCAACTAGTACCCAGGAAGAGGTCAGGGCCGAGAAGATCAAATTCCATTATCCGGAGCAAAAGCGTTTTCCGCCTAAAGCCAGGAATTTCAATTTTGATGCAGAGGCCTTGTTCTATGCTTCAGGTTACCTGTATATTATCAATAAGAACCGATCTACACCTTTTAAGGACAATGTAAGTGTCTATCGCGTGCCCGCTCAAAAAGGCGAATATGAGGCGAAGAAGATCGGGAATATTACAACATGTGATGACCGTTACTGGTGCCAGGTAACAGGAGCAGAGATGTCTCCAGATGGGAAGATATTAGCTTTACTCGGATATGGAAATATTTGGTTGATCCAGACCGATCTCGAAAATGGTAAAGTGCTCAGCGGCAAAATGGAAAGTATCGATCATGGTGCGAGTTCTCAACTAGAAGCTGCATGTTTTATAGATAACAATACCCTGTTGCTGGCGGATGAACAAGGAGCAGGCGGTGGAAGAAATCTTTATACCCTACCAATCACATTCGATAAATAAAAAAAGATCATCATAATCAGGTAATGAGGGGGAACCTGTAAATTATGATGACCTTTTTATGATTTATCAAAGTAAGTGAGACAATGCCAAAGGTGTCTTAAAACACTTCAATAAATAGGGTAAGCAAGTGGTGTATAATCTTTGGTTGCTTACTTCGGTAAAGAATACGCACTTAACCTAATGTAAAATTACCATTTGCTTTCTGTTTGCAGCTGTATTTAAACATTAGCATTTTTAGGGGTTTTTTCTCTTATTTGTGTAGAAATTGGGCAAAAAGAGGGAGTTTTTATTAAAAAAAGTGGAAAAATGGTGATTTTTAAGCATATTACTTCAAATTCCGTTTGTTTTTCTTTACCTCTACAAATTCTTATCTTCATATTGAATTTCTATATGAAGACATCAATCCTTAAGCTCCTATCCCCAATGTATAAATTACCTTAAACGTAAAACCATGAAGACAACTCTTATTGTAGTACTACTAACTATGGGCAGTTACTTGCATGCACAAATCGGTGGCTGGAATCCCGAAATGGAGAAAGATGTAGAAGAAGCCCTCGCATCGATGATCCAAAGGACACCTAAATTACAGGTGTTTAAAGACAAGGCTCATGGTTATGCCGTTTTCCCAAAAGTGACAAAAGCAGGCGTAGGTATCGGTGGCGCCGCCGGACGTGGCATCGTGTACAAGGGCGGAGAGATCGTAGGTGCCTCCAAATTAAAACAAGGCTCTATTGGTTTGCAGTTAGGCGGACAGCAATACAGCGAAGTCATCTTCTTTAAAGACCAGGAGGCTTTTGAAAACTTTACGAATGGCAACTTAAAATTTGATGCCCAGGCCTCGGCAGTAGCCCTGGACGAAGGTGCTTCTATAGATGCGGCTTATAATGAAGGCGTCGCCGTATTTA
>JAHHLF010000212.1 GCA_018679315.1 Bacteroidia bacterium
ATCCCATACCCTTCGGGGATCATGGTTTGAACCTGAAACTTGTTTTTCAGATAAGACGGTATAAATTCTCCGGTCATAGTGGGTTTATTACCCAGCAAGCCCAGTTGAGTAATCCCGTGTTCACGGGCCTTCTCACCTATAGCATCGGCAATGTGTAAGATCGGTATTTCTATCTGAGGCTGAACATAATCATAGACCATATGAGGTGTATTTGCACAAATGATCAACGCTTCTGCTCCGGCCTCCTGCAGTTTTTTTGAGATCTCCAGGTACGTATGGTTTATCTTCTCAATATTTTGTTCGCGCATCAATGCGATATTAATGCTGTGCAAAATTAGGGGTGGATTTTCCTCTGTACCGATCTTATCACCTACTCCCTGGTTGATCAACTTGTAATATTCGAGAGTAGAGTGCCAGGAAGTCCCACCAATCATGCCCAGGGTTCTCATTCTATTCTATGATTTTTACTGCGTGAATTCCAGAAGCTTTTGCTTCAATTGTGGCGCAGGAATAACACCGGATGTGCGCCATTGCACCTGACCGTTCTTAAATACAATAAGTGTGGGGATACCTCTTACCTGATAGGCAGCAGCTACTTGTGGGTTTTTATCCACATCAATTTTTATGATGGCCACCTGATCGCCAAGTTCGTCCTTAACCTCCCGAAGAATAGGCGGCATCATTTTGCAAGGTGCGCACCAGTCTGCATAAAAGTCGACCAATACAGGCTTTTCAGCCGCAATGAGCTGCTCAAATGTTTTCATTCGAAATCAATTATAAATTATCCGATTTTAAGAATCGAATTGAAAGCTAACTATCAGGATCTCTCTATCAGCACTTCATAGAAATAGCGCAATATCCACTTCTAAACCCTTATTCTTCATCGGATCCGTGCATCTCCTCATGATGTTTCTGATACCAATCGGGTTGCTCTACTTCATTGTCATATAGATATTCTGCAATACCAATAATGACGCTGTCAGGATAAACCTGATGGTTCATCAATCCATATTTTTCAACGGCATCCGGCATTTTGCTTTTCTCGGCACGAGGTTCGCTCATCCATATCAACATATCAGCTACAAAGGCTTCTTTGGTGGTTTCCTCCATAATATAGTGGTTTTTAATCGCTATCATTGGTGGCGCCAGAATATTGTCTATGGACATTTTTGGATCATGACACTGATAGCAATAGGTAGTAAGTAACTTTTCGCCCCGGATCGCAAGATCCTCTGCCTCAACCTCGGTTTGCATAGGTGTGTCTTCAATTTCTCCTGACTTCTTAGCTTGTTTACAGCTAACAATGAAAGTCAGGGCAGTCAAGAATAGTAATGCTCTCATAATAGTGTATAGTTAGTTATTTCTCATTTTTTTGCCAATTCAATATGCCTCCTTCCAGGTCGTACACCTTCGTAAAACCCCAACCAATAAGCTTTTTAGCTGCCTTATGACTGCGTTGACCCGAACGGCAATATAAGTAAACTGGTTGTTCTTTAGCAAATTTCTCAAAAGAAGTACGAAAACTCCCATGATGAAAAAAGTCGATATTTACCGCTTTGGCCAAATGCCCGCTTTTATATTCCTTAGGTGTTCTCACATCTACCAATTGCACCTCTTTCTCAGCTATTCTTTTTTTATAGGTTTCTATGTCCAATACCTCTATTTGATCAGAAGTGCCGGATTTAGTCCCAAATATTGATTTAAAAATAGTCATATTATTCGTTTTCGTAATTAGGGAAACGATCCCCGGAGGAACCGTTTCCCATAAACAATCATCAATACCTACTCAAAATTAATTCAAGTCCTTTTTGGCCAGGTAGAAATCTACTTTCTCCAGGGATTTATCTGCCCAGCGTTCTTCCATTTCGGCTAGTGTTTTCGGTGGCGGTACGATGACCTTATCTCCTTTTTTCCAATTTAAGGGCAGGGCCACCTTGTGTTTATCAGCTATCTGTAGTCCTTGTAGGGCCCTCATGATCTCGTCCATATTCCTGCCTACATTGAGCGGGTAATACATGATCAATCGGATCTTCTTATTAGGATCAATAAAAAAGACAGCACGGACTGCAGCCGTTTCGCTTTCATTGGGCTGTAGCATGCCATATAGCTTGGCTACTTTCATATCGATATCGGCAATAATCGGAAAATTCAGATAGGTGCCTGTATTTTCCTTTACATTATTCACCCAACCCAGGTGTGCATGCACGCTATCAATACTTAAGCCTAGCAACTTAGTGTTCAAGCATTCAAAGTTTCCCTGTTCTTCCGCAAAGCCACACATTTCAGTAGTGCAAACCGGCGTGAAATCGGCTGGATGAGAAAATAATAATACCCACTTATCCTCTGCAAATTCGGAGAATTGGATAGGTCCTTTCGTTGTCAACGCCTTAAAGTCCGGAGCTGTATCTCCGATCCGCGGCATATTATATGT
>JAHHLF010000180.1 GCA_018679315.1 Bacteroidia bacterium
GGATGCTATCAGGGAGGGCATTGTAAATAGTATCCAGATATTTATTTTGCACATCCGGGATCTCAATGACGGCCAGAAAAGGGGCAACATGGGAATTCCTGTTATTCAGCGCAAAATTCACGGTGTACAGATAACTTCTTAGAGTCGTTTGATCCATACGTTTATTCAACGAATCAATACGTTCCGGTTCGGCCGGAGAGGCAAGTTTTTCTTGTGCGAGACTTAGGTATTCCGTATTAAAACGCGTCATTACTTTTTTGTATTCCGTATAAATAGCATGTGATTCAGATCCTTCAATTTTAGCCTTGGTATCAAAAGCATCCCATTGAGTATTGATCGTAATTTGTCCGCTTTCTCCAAAAAAAGGTATCCGGTCGTTCACCTCATTTTGATCGTCCTTTTCCAGGTATAGATAGAACAATTCGGGATGTTCCAGGGCTACTTCAAATTGAAAGGAACCATCACCTCGTATCTCAAGAGAATCCATAGTAACTAAAGTACTGTCCGGAACATGTTGTAAATACAAGACTCCTTTTTTTAAACCGGCTACCTGCCCTTTGACAAGCATTTGCTTACTTTCGTCCTTCGAACAGCTAAATAGGAGTAACCCAACTAATACGATCCAAAAATGTTTCATTTCTAATGGAATTCTGGTTCGGCAAGATACACTTATCCCACCTGTGAAGCAACCTCCATGAGCAAGCCACACAAATAGGCCCCGGCAGTACCTACTACATAACCCAGCACGGCCAGTAGAATGCCTACAGAAGTGAGTGACGGATGAAATTCAGCGGCGACCACGGGCGCTGAAGCAGCACCGCCAACGTTGGCCTGACTCCCTACGGCAAGAAAGAAATAGGGTGCCTTGATGATCTTGGCAACCAGGATCAACAGCCCTGCGTGAATACTGATCCAAATAAGCCCGACCATGATCAGTCCGGGGTTATCCAAAAATGCCCTGAGATCCATTTTCATCCCAATGGTTGCGACCAAAATATAAATAAAGACGCCACCCAATTTACTGGCTCCGGCACCTTCAAACTTTTTTGCTTTAGTAAATGAAAGGATGATCCCTATAGCTGTTGCAAAGACAACCATCCATAAGAACTTAGAGCCAAGGGATGATAGCGCTTTTTCTTTGTTTCGGATTACTTCAAAGCTTGCTTCAAGCCATTCGGCAAAATTATTTCCAAAGAAATGTGCGAGTCCGACCGCTGTAAATGCCAGAAAGAGCATAACCATATAATCGTTCAGGCTGGCAACACGTGTTATGCTGGCTGTATATTCGGAAACTTTCTGTTTTAATGATTCTATGGCCGAAGTATCAGATTTCAACCAGCGGTCTATGGAGGTTGTTTTTCCAATCCCTAATAGTAAAATGGCCATCCAAATATTGGCAACAACGATATCCACCAAAACCATATCCCCGAATTTCTTAGGATTGAAGGCGAAAACTTCGAGCATGGCTGCCTGGTTAGCGCCGCCACCGATCCAGCTTCCCGCAATTGTGGTTAATCCACGCCATACGGCATCAAAGCCATTTCCGCCTACTGTCTCCGGGGAAAAAGTAGATACGATCAGTATGGCTATAGGGCCACCGATAATGATCCCGAACGTACCGGTGAGATTCATTATGAGCGCTTTGCTTCCTATATTCATGATCGCCTTTATATCTATGCTTAATGTCATCAAAACCAAAGCGGCTGGTAATAAATACCGACTGGCTACAAAATAGAGATTGGAATCGGGTTCGGAAATAATGCCCAAACTAGTGAGAATAGCGGGTAACATATAACACATTAATAGCGTTGGGATGATCCTGTAAAACTTATGCCAGAAACCTTTCTTAAAGGAGGAGGTGATAAAAACGAAGCCGAGACAAAGACAGAGAAGGCCAAAAATGACCGTATCGTCCGTGAAGGGGAATTGGTTCATATGAGTCGGGTTGATTCACCCAAATATAGGAATAATGCGCAATCAGGGGTCGACTCAGATATTAAGCCAGTACGTGAGTTTTAAGTTTATAGAACGAACCTTGGGGGCAAATGAATTCACAAAATAGTTGTCATTGTACACAATATAGAGATCCGATAAAGGCGCAAAACGCCATTGGAGGCGAGAATTGATGCCCAGATTGTCCCGTTGATTGCTGTATTGCACCAGTGTAGACC
>JAHHLF010000259.1 GCA_018679315.1 Bacteroidia bacterium
GTCCCACATTCTTTCATGCCGTAGGCCAATACTATGAAAAATTTCAGCAGGTCAGTGATGCAGAAGCCATACAGATCCTGGAGGAAAATAAGTTGGTTTAGCTTTAAGAGTTGATCTGGGCAAATGGTTGTCGGATAATAGTTTTCCATTTTTCCGGTGCTGCGCGACGGATATCTGATAGATAGATCTCATGATGTTTTCCAGAGAGTACATTACCTCCGTCTCGGATAAATTCATGAACCTTTTGAATTGTGGGGCCTTCTTCTGAGAAGGGTCCAATATGCATTATCTGGGCACACTGCCCTTCCTTGAATTTTCTAAATGACATAAGAGGTAATGCCGGGAGGTCTTTCTTGGCTGCAGCCAAAACTTTTGCTTCCTCAACTTCATCTTCAGAGATAAGATCGGGTTGCATGATCATTGCCGTCCATTTCCAATCAGATTTATCTTCCGGGTTGAATTGTGACATATCGTCCACCCACCATAATCCTTCTAATGGCATAACACCGTAATCAATGGCACGCGGACCTTTCTTGATCATAAACTTAAGGGTATAGGAAACCGAAAATAAGGCTTCAACCGCCTGGGCATACGATTCACAAGTATTCGGATCGCCTATTCCATCTATAGCGAGGAAATTCATTTCGGGAACATCAACTTCGTTAGTCTTGATGGTTGAGGCATTATAGAAATGTTTCAGGACTTTTTTGAAGTTTATTTTTTCCATACTATTTCATGCATGCTTTTTCGCTCTTCGTTTATCCCGCATGGCCCAGAATATCCCTTTTACACCTTCAACCCAGTTATCATACATAAAGATCAACGCAATTTCTTCAATGGTCTCAATTACGCCTAGTATTATCATCAGATAGAACAGTGGGTAAACAGGCCCAAAGAATAATAGCCATAGTATAAATACAGCTTGAACTATAGCGGATAACTTGGCCAAATATGTGTGAAAAGCTGTCGCTCTACCGTACTTCCTGAAAGCTATCACCATCTGGATGATATAAGGAACAAAGGCAATAAGGATCAATTGATAATTTTCATTGATAAATGCATTTTCGAAAACCAACAAGCCAATTAAAGCCACGATCAATGTCATCTGATCGCCATAGGAGTCTAGTTGAGCCCCCCGTGCACTGCTTATATTTAATGCACGTGCTACGAAACCATCGACGCCATCAGTGATATAGCTGATCAGCAACATCCACGTGAAGATTTCCTTTTCACCAAATCCAATCAGTATTAATAATACCGGAGCCGCAATAATGCGGTATATAGAAAACCAATCGGCAATATTTAATGATTTTAACCAAGACATACTTAAGCTTTATTACCCTTCAACTTTACCTATGCATATGGCAAGGATCTACTTATATCATGATTTTAACAGCTGGGATCTTATTAGCAGAAACTCACTTACGTTGTGCATATCGATAGCTCCTTCCAGCGCGCCTTCGCGACCTATTACTGGAAAGAAGCGTTGTCCTTCTTTATTTACCAGGTCAAAAAATTTCTTTAACTCTTCTTTTTTGGAGATAGTCTTGAATTTTTGTTTCATTATTTCTTTGACCCTCATGCTGCTGTATTTGACATGGCTAATGATATCCTTTTGATACAGGATCCCGACTATTCTTTCCTCATCAACTACGATAAAGTCTTTCTCAGTACCTGCCAGGGTAAGCGCAATGGCCTCCTCAATTTTGTCTTCAGGATTCAAGAGTGTGATTTTTGTCAGCATTGCATTTTCAATATGGTAGCCCTCGATCATTGAAGTTTGCTTTACCATTTTATTTTCTCCGTAGGCGCTAATAAAGATGAACAAGGCGATCAGTACCAGGAAGGGATTGAAGAGTAATCCGAGTACAAAAAAGATGACGGCAAATACTTGTCCGATAGAAGCGGCAATATCAGTGGCTTTTACCCGATCCATACCAAAAGATAGAAGTGCCCGCAGGACTCTTCCACCATCCATAGGGAAGGCGGGGATTAGGTTGAAAACCACCAGCATAACGTTGGCAACAAAAAGGTAAAATAACAGGGTTTGAAAACTAGGCGCAGAAAGCAGATTCTCAAGATTTGAAGGGTCCAGGCTTAAATAAGTTTTTATAGGAACGACTAAATAAAGCAGAAAGGCAAGCACTACATTCACTGCCGGTCCGGCAAGGGCGACAAGCAACTCTTGTTTCGGGTTTTCCGGCATTTTTTCAATCGATGCCACACCACCAATGGGCAACAATGTAATTTGTTTAGTAGAAATGTTGAATTTTCGCGCTGTAAGGGAATGCCCCAATTCATGCAGCACAACACAAACAAACAAGAATAATATAAGGGCGATATTTAAAAGCGCAGAGGTTGTATTGCCGCCTCGGCGTATATCCAAAAAGACAACCCAAATAAGAAGTAAGATGAAAGTCCAGTGAACTTCTATTCTTATCCCGGCAATACGACCCAAATTTAATGACCCCTTCATTTATTAGGCTTTGTGTGAAGGTAAAGCACAAAGCCAATTCTGCCTATGACAATTGTCAGTAAACCACTCTCTTACAGTCCTTCCTGTCTTCCAGACATGTTGATCCTTGTATCCAGGATGACACTTTTGAGCAAAGAATAAATAATTACGCCGACTGACAAATATCATTCGCCATCACTTCTTACGGTAGTAACTTTATTGTTATCTCAGTTATAAATATTGTAGGCATGAACACACTGGCGTTAGATAAGCTGGTTTCTCTTGATGTGAGCACACCCATTTGGGATCAGGTATTTACTATTGCTCCTTTGGTGATCGTCGGAACCCAGGAGGGTGAATCCTTTGACCTGGCCCCTAAACATATGGCCTTTCCAATGGGTTTTGATAACTATTTCGGGTTTGTGTGTACACCTGCCCATCAGACGTATCATAATGCCAAGAAGTTCAAAGCATTTTCTGTTAGCTTTCCCACTCCTGAGCAGATAATATCTACCTCACTATCGGCATCCAGGCGTCTTGAAGGGTTGTCAAAATCGGATTCTATTTTAAATGCACTGGGAGTAGCCAGTGCCATCCAAATAGAGGCCCCAGTTATACGTGATGCCTATCTGTACCTTGAGTGTTCCCTGCATAAGATCATAGATGGGTTTGGCACAAATAGTTTGATCACAGGGATTATTGAGGCAGCCTATGTAGATAAAAATTATCATCGTGCTTCCGAAGTGGATGAGGGGCAACGAATACATGACCATCCATTATTGGCTTACGTAGCCAATGGCAGATTTGCCGAAGTATCTGAGACGTATAATTTTCCGTATCCAAAAGACTTTTCAAGATGACCCTGACAAAAGATATCAGTAAAGAAGTGCTGCGCGTCCTGGACAGTCAGGAAGGGGAAATGTTGAATTTTCTTAAAGACCTCGTTCTGCTTGAGTCGCCCTCGCACAATGTGTCCTTGCAACATCAGATCAAAGAGCATTTGGAAAGGACATTAAATGATATGGGCTTTTTCACTTTGCAAATGAACGGATTGCATACGGGAGGGTATTTGTATGCAAGGCCGCTACACCGCGAAAAACAAATTCCATTTCAATTGCTAGTGGGGCATTGTGATACAGTTTGGCCGGAAGGTACTCTTGAGGAAATGCCGGTTAAAGAAAAAAATGCAAAACTTATGGG
>JAHHLF010000131.1 GCA_018679315.1 Bacteroidia bacterium
GGTCACCACAGGATTTTAATGCCCTGGCCCTTGACATATTTTCTTTCCAATATTCCCATAATAACGTATACAGGAAGTTCTGCCATCTCCTGGGCAAAAATCCCGAAAATGTAGCCGGCACTACGGATATTCCCTTTTTACCTATTCGCTTTTTTAAGAGTGATACCATCGTATCCAGTACGGAACCGGCATCCGTTGTTTTTGAAAGCAGCGGCACCACAGGCAGTATTCCAAGCAGGCATCATATACTATCAGAAGAGCTGTACAAAAGAAGCATTTTAGAAGGTTTCAAGCGTATATATGGCGATCCTTCGGAATATGTGATCCTGGCATTGCTCCCGTCCTATCTGAAGCGTGGTAATGCCTCCCTGGTATATATGGTGAATTATCTCATTCAATGTTCTGATAGAAGCGAAGGTGGATTCTACCTGGATGATCTGCAGCATTTGTCTCAAAAAATGCGTGATCTGGATAAAGCCGGGCTGTCTGTTCTCCTAATTGGGGTTAGCTATGCCCTCCTCGACCTGGCCGAATCTTTTCCCATAGCCCTGAAAAATACGCTGATCATGGAAACAGGGGGTATGAAAGGTAGGCGGGCCGAATGGATCCGAGAAGAATTACATACGTTCCTAAAAGACAAATTCTCAGTTGCAGAAATACATTCAGAATATGGGATGACGGAGTTATTATCACAGGGATATGCAACCAAAGAAGGCCATTTCATGTTTCCTCCATGGGTACAGCTTAGCCTGCGTGAAATAGAAGATCCCCTATCCATTACTTCATCCTCACAAACCGGGGGCGTAAATATTATTGATCTTGCAAACCTTTATTCCTGCTCCTTTATCGCCACCGATGATCTGGGCAGAATTCATAAAGATGGGTCTGTTGATATTCTAGGTCGTTTTGATCATTCCGATATCAGGGGATGTAATCTAATGGTACAATAAAGATTTACTTCAATACGGCGAATAATTCCGGCGCCAGTCCTGCATCATATGGATGCGCACTACTTTCTGCCAGGGCATAAGCTGTAAACTCCCCTCCATACACATTCATAAAGGCATGCTTACTAGCACCTGCCAGCAATAGCAGTCCTGCAATATCCACAATGTTATTTGGAACCTGCTGTCGCCAAAGTTCTACCCCGTTACTTGCGGTATAATGCAGCAAGGTAGCCTCGTGACCATAAATAGAACTTTCTGAAAGTAAATGCGGGTACTCATGAAGTAGTCCTTTCAATTTCTTGACGCTTCCCGCCAATAAAAAACCAAGCGCTTTCTCAAAAGCAGGATCGTACTTCGCATCTAATTTTTCAACCGACTCCCAGGAAGAAAATCCGAATTCATGAGCAATAGTCATATAGGCCACTTCTTTGCCCAATTGCAGATCACGTAGCGATTTAATGGGCATACCCAAATAATCTTTGTGATAGTTGTTGATCTCATACAGAACAGCTTCCTCCTGGGAAAGAATACCCTGGTACATCCGTTGTGCTAATTGTTCCAAGTGTGTTTTAACTTCAAGTAACGGCGGGGTGTCTAGCAATTCCCCATAGAAGTGTTGTATGTCGAGAACTAGGGTAGGAATATAAATGGATGCAGATCCCACTATTCAACTGTGAGCAGAAAATAGTTCTTTTTCCCGCGTTGAAGCAATATATACTTATCGCTGATCAGATCTTTCTGGGTCAACATAAAATCTTCCTTTACTTTCTCCTTGTTCACGGAAATGGAATTCTGTTTCAGTTCTCTTCTCGCTTCTCCGTTGGAACTCAAAAAGCCGGTTTCAGCAGACAAGGCAGCGATCATGTCCATGCCATTATCGATCAAATCACGGGCGATCGTTGTTTGAGGCACGCCTTCAAAAATGTCCAGAAAGGTGTGTTCGTCCAAAGATCTTAAAGAATCAGCTGTCGCCTTCCCAAAGAGTATATCACTTGCCTTTTTTGCATTCTCCAGGTCCTCTTTTGAATGCACCATCGTTGTGACCTCATCTGCCAGCCGCTTTTGCAATAAACGTTCATGAGGTGCACCTTGATGCGCCTGAACTAAGCCTTCAATGGTTTCCTTGGATAAAAGGGTAAATATTTTGATATACTTTTCTGCATCAGTATCCGAGGTATTTAACC
>JAHHLF010000144.1 GCA_018679315.1 Bacteroidia bacterium
CAGTTAATACTATCAGACACTATTGATCTGACACTGCAAACATAGGTCGGCCTCCCCGGCTGATTCGGTTAGGAACTATTTATTTTCGTTTGCAAATATTTGTAATCATTTGACATCGTTTTTAATATTGATAATCAATATATTACATATGATATGTGCAATTTGTATCTTTAGAAAAAATCGAACCAACAAATTTTAAATACACCTATGAGACTTCTCATCGCAATTACGATCAGCCTATTTTTTCTTCCTGCCAATCTCCAATCCCAACGCAGAAAAAAGAAAGCCCCGGAACCTGTTATTCAAATTCACGATTCTGTATTTCATGGTTTGAAATGGAGAAACATCGGTCCCTTCAGAGGAGGTCGAAGTGTGGCTTCCAGCGGTGTCGTAAAACAACCGATGACCTATTATATGGGCGGTACCGGTAGCGGTATTTGGAAAACTACAGATGATGGTATCACATGGAAAAATGTCTCCGATGGCTTCCTGAAAACAGGAACTGTAGGTGCCATAGCCGTGTCCGAAAGCGACCCTAATGTGGTGATCGCCGGAATGGGAGAGCATGCCGCCAGAGGCGTTATGACTTCTATGGGTGATGGTGTCTATAAATCCACAGATGCCGGTAAAACCTGGACGCATATCGGTCTCGATTTTACACGCCATATCTCCGATGTGATCATTCATCCGTCCAACCCCGATATCATTTTTGTTTCTGCCCAAGGAGCCCAATACGGTCCATCCCCAGATCGCGGAATCTATAGATCCGCAGATGGAGGTTCATCCTGGGAAAAGGTATTTTATATCAATGATACTACCGGTGCTTCTTCCCTGAGTATGGACATGCATAATCCCCGTATACTCTATGCTGCCATGTGGGAACACAGGCGCTATCCCTGGACGATGGAATCCGGTGGCAAAAACTCAGGCCTTTACAAATCAACAGACGGAGGTAGCAGCTGGGACAAATTAGAAACCGGCTTACCGGAAGAATTTGGTAAAGCAGGGATCTCTGTTTCCAGGGCGAATCCGGAACGCGTTTATGCAGTTCTCGAAGCAGAGGGAACCAAGGCCGGCGTCTACCGCTCCGACAATGCCGGTGATAAATGGCAGCAAGTCAACAAGAACAGGGTAAATGTCGCACGCTCCTGGTACTATATGGAGATCTTTGCAGACCCCCAGGATCAAAATATTGTCTATGTGCTCAATGCGCCGGTAATGAAATCCATAGACGGCGGAAAATCTTTTAGCAATCTATCCACGCCGCATGGCGACAATCACCATTTATGGATCCACCCGGAGAATAATCAGATCATGATCAACTCCAATGATGGAGGTGCCAATGTCTCTAACAATGCCGGAAAGAGTTGGAGTACACAGCAAAATCAATCCACAGCTCAATTCTATCGTGTTATTACAGACAATCTGGTGCCCTATAATGTCTATGGTGGCCAGCAGGATAATTCGGCCATAGCCATTGCGAGTCGCACGAATGATTTTGGGATCGACTGGAAGGATTGGCATTCCGTTGCCGGCTGTGAAAGCGCTTATCTGGCCTTTGATCCGGATAATCCGGATAAGATATATGGCGGCTGCTACCAGGGGATCATTGAAAAATGGGTGGCCAGTTCTAATGAAGGCAAATCCATAAAGGAATACCCTGAATTGGCCCTGGGAAATGTTCCCTCTGATTTTAAATACCGTTACAACTGGAATGCTCCCATTATCAGTTCGCCTCATGACAGAAATACCATTTATCACGCAGGGAATGTCGTTTTTAAAACTGTAGATGAGGGGCAAAGCTGGACAGTAGTCAGTCCGGATCTCACCCGAAATGAGAAGGAAAAGCAAGGGCCAGGTGGCGGCCCCTATACGAATGAAGCTGCCGGCGGGGAAAATTATAATACGATCATGTACCTGGTAGAATCACAACATGAAGAAGATGTTTTGTGGGCAGGTACAGATGATGGGCTGGTACATCTGACGAAAGATGGGGGAAATAACTGGACTAATATAACCCCGGCCGGATTGCCGGAAGGGATCATCAATAGTATAGAAGTATCCCCACATGATCCGGCGACCGCCTATATTGCAGTAATGCGCTATAAATTCCTGGACCTCTCACCCTATATCTACAAGACAAATGATTACGGAGCAAGCTGGACAAAGATCACGAATGGCATTTCAGATCCACACACCTTCGTCAGAGTGGTGCGTGAAGATCCTAAACGAAAAGGCATGCTTTATGCCGGGACAGAGACCGGCC
>JAHHLF010000221.1 GCA_018679315.1 Bacteroidia bacterium
CCTTATTTGTTGCGATGATTGCTTGTAGCGATGAATTTACGGAAGTACCCGCGATCGGAGCTCTTAGTGATCAGACACTCCAGAATGAACAAGGAGTAAACCTGTTATTGGTTGGAGCCTATTCCACTTTAGATGGGATCAGGAATAACCAGGGAGGTGCTGACTGGACAGTGAGCGGCGATAATTGGTGGTTCGATGTGATCTCAGACGATGCCCATAAGGGTAGTACCGATGGGGATCAGGCCGATCTCTTTCTTTTGGAGATCTATGACTGGCGGTCTGCCAATCCATACCTGACAGTTTGGAATGGCCGTGTTGCCGGTGTGAGCAGTGGCGATGCCATAATCAGCCTGATCAATAGCATTGAAGAAGGTGATTTTTCGTCCCAATTAGCTGAAGCCCGATTCCTTAGGGGTCACTTCAACTTTGAATTGCAAAAAATGTTTGGGAACGTCCCATACATTTCGGAGGAAAATTTTGCCAATACCGAGTTCAATCAGCCTAACACTGGACCTATTTGGGATCAGATCGAGGCAGATTTCCAATACGCGGTGGATAATCTTCCTGCTACACAAACTGAAGCAGGACGTCCTACCTCTTGGGCAGCCAAGGCATTTTTGGGGAAAGCTCATATGTTTCAAAATGACTTTGGAGCAGCCGGACCTTTATTCGAAGATGTAATTGCCAATGGACCTTATGGCCTTTTACCTGAATTTGCAGATAATTTCAGGTTAGCCGGGGACAATAGTTCGGAATCAATTTTTGCCATCCAGTTTACTACTGACGGTGGGCAATCTTTTAACGGAAATCGTGGAGGTACGTTGAACTTCCCGAATCCTGGGCCTTTTGGTTCCTGTTGTGGTTTTTACCAGCCTTCTCAGGATTTGGTGAATGCCTATCAAACCGATGGTACAGGTCTTCCTCTCTTGGATACGTTTAATCAAACCGACGTGACCAATGATTATGGAGTGAATAGCGCTGATCCGTTTACGCCGCATGCCGGTCCGCTAGATCCGCGACTGGATTACACAGTAGGCCGCAGAGCAATTGATTACAACGGTTATGGTGCACATGTTGGAAAAGATTGGATCCGTGCAAGTTTTGCTGATATCTCTGGTCCTTATCTTCCTAAGAAGAATGTGTATACATCTGGAGAAGGTGGAAACCAAGGAACTGGTGGTTGGGGACAACAGCATTCCGGTATCAACTATCACCTGATGCGATATTCAGATCTCTTGTTGATGGCGGCCGAAGTTGCTGTTGAAAATAATGACCTGGCCAAAGCGCTGGATTATGTCAACCAGGTAAGAAACCGTGCGAAAAATTCCAGCCCGGTTCTTGACGCGGCAGGTGTAGCACCTGCAGCCAATTATCAAATTGAACCTTATGCGTCATTTGCTGACCAGGCAACGGCTCGTAAAGCTGTACGTTTTGAACGTCGTTTGGAATTAGGAATGGAAGGACATCGCTTATTTGACCTTAGAAGATGGGGTGTAACTGAAAGTGTATTGAACGCTTATGTACAAAATGAAGCAAGAACCATTGCGAATTTTGGTACAAAAGCCAACGCTTATATGTCCAATATGGATCTAATGCCGATCCCTATTAATGCTATTGACCTTAGCGGTGGGGTATTATCACAAAATCCTGGATTCTAAATAAACGCAAAGATTTTAATTTTAAGTCGTTAATTAACATTTGAGTTAGAGATAAAACAGGGCATATTTGCCCTGTTTTTCTTATTATAGCCAAAAATTTATTATGAGGGAACGAAGGTTAGTTCAACTGTGCTTTTACTTGCTTTCTTTGGTACTGTTTTCTTGTTCGCAACCCGGGCAAGAAGAAGCAAAGCTTTTCAGTTTACTTGATGACGATAGGACCGGGATCGATTTCTCTAATGACCTCGTCGAAACAGACAGTCTTAATTATTTTACCTACGCATATATCTATATGGGCGGGGGTATTTCTGCAGGGGATATTAATAATGATGGGCTGATAGATCTCTATTTCACCGGCAACATGGTGGCCAATCGACTCTATCTCAATAAAGGAGGCCTGCAATTTGAAGATATTAGCGAGCAGGCCGGGGTAAGCGGGGATGATCGCTGGTATACAGGAGTAACCATGGCCGATGTGGATAACGATGGCTATTTGGATATCTATTGCTCTGTGGGTGGAAAGGATGGTCCCAGGATTAACCAACTATTTATCAATAACGGGGATCTTACTTTTACTGAGGCCGCAGAAGAATACGGGCTCGCAGATATGGGCAACAGTGTACAAGCCACATTCTTTGATTATGACAAGGATGGGGATCTTGACATGTACCAGGCCAACTACCCCCCTACTCCCTTTGATGCACCTAATCAGCATTATCTGCTTAAAATGCAATTTGGGAAGGGCGATGAGATGGATAAACTATATCGGAACGATGGTGGCACCTTCACTGACGTGTCCAGGCAAGCCGGACTCTCTTCTTTCGGACTTTCCCTGAGTGCTACGATCGGCGATGTAAATAATGACACCTGGCCGGATATCTATGTTTCAAATGATTTTAGTTCGCCGGATTATCTGTTTATCAATAATCAGGATGGAACTTTCACAGATCAAGTTCGTGCACTGACCAAGAACACCTCATTTTATGGCATGGGGGTGGATATTGCTGATTTTAATAATGATGGCCTTTTAGATATTCTACAGGTAGATATGACGGCTGAAGACAATCGCCGTAGCAAAGCCAATATGGCCAGTATGAATCCTGCACTTTTTTGGAGTACGGTAAATTCCGGATTCCATTTTCAATATATGCAGAACAGTCTGCAAATGAATAATGGTATGCTGCGCGATACCCTCTTCGATTTTAGCAATATCTCCCGCTTAGCAGGAGTATCTTCAACAGATTGGAGCTGGGGTCCATTATTTGCAGACCTGGACAATGATGGTTGGAAAGACATTTTTATCACCAATGGCACACGGCGGGAGGTTAATAACCGCGATTACTTTCTTGCCTGGGAATCCGAGGGTAGACCTACAGATCGTCTTTTAGAGCGGGCTTTATCAATTCCATCCGAAAAATTAGATAATTATGTGTTCAGGAATAACAAGGACCTGACTTTTGAACGAACAAATGAAAGATGGGGACTTTCCGCTAAAGGATTCTCCAATGGATCTGTTTATGCAGATCTGGATAATGACGGGGATCTCGATGTTGTGACCAATAATATTGATGATCCGGCATGGATATTTGAAAATCACAGTTCTGAAGAAAACAACTCAATAACCATGCGATTTAATGGGCCAGCCAAAAATCCAAAAGGGCTGGGAGTCCGTGCTTATACATTTGTTAATGGTCTTAGCCAAATGCAGGAACTCACATTAAGCCGCGGATTTCAATCTTCGGTAGCACCTCAATTACATTTTGGTTTGGGGAATATATCTGCGATCGATTCTGTTAAGATCCAATGGCCTGATAATACTGAGCAAGTATTAGTGTATATACCTGTAAATCAAATCCTTACAATAAAATACAGTGATTCAACTCCCCGAACTACCGTTAAGGAGTCAGAGGTTGAAAAACTTTTCACTACCCGCGAAACACTTGCCCCATACCTGCATATTGAAAATCTATATGATGACTACGAACAGGAAATACTACTGCCCCACCGAACATCAATGTTAGGTCCGGGTATTACTGTCGGAGATCTCAACGGTGATGGATTAGACGATTTGGTCGTCGGGGCGGCGACCCGGTATCCGATGGGAATATATTTTCAAAAAAATAATGGCTTTGAGCGTCAACTTCCCACATGGCTGGAAAACGATAATCAATTTGAAGATCTGGACGTACATATTTTTGATGCTGATGGAGATGGTGATAACGACTTGTATGCAGTTAGTGGTGGGAATGAATTTCCGCAAGGGAGTCCTATGCTACAGGACCGACTTTTCCTGAACGATGGTAAGGGAAGATTGCAAACCGCATCAGGCGCTTTGCCACAAATTTCAGCAAGCGGATCCAGGGTGCATAGCCATGATTTTGACAAGGACGGCGATTTGGATCTTTTCGTAGGTGGACGCCTGGTTCCCGGGAATTATCCGGCACCTGCACAGAGCTACATCCTCGAAAATATTACGGCCAATGGTATTGTAAAATTTGAAGATGTGACAGCCAAAATAGCCCCCGACTTACTGCAGGTCGGAATGGTTACTGATGCCCTGTGGACGGACTATAACAATGATGGACATACGGACCTGTTATTGATTGGCGAATGGATGCCTATAACGGTTTTAGCATATGATGGTCAATCTTTTGTTAATAAAACAGAAGACCTTGGATTATCGGACTCCACCGGATGGTGGTTTAGCATTTCTGAAGGGGATTTTGACGGGGATGGCGACATGGATTATATGGCCGGGAATTTGGGCCTCAATTTTAAATATAAGGCCTCTGAAGATGCCACCTTTGACATTTACTACAATGACTTTGACCGTTCAGGGACTAATGATATTGTGCTGAGCTATTTCAATGGAGGTAAAAAATACCCCCTTCGCGGCCGGGAATGTTCTTCACAGCAAATGCCCGGGATCAAAAAGAAATTTGAAAACTATGCCTCTTTCTCAGAGGCTACGCTAGAGGATGTCTATACAACTGAATTCCTTGAGGAATCCCTTCACTATTCCGTAAAATCGTTTGCCAGTGTATACATTGAAAATGACAACGGGAATCTTAAGTTACGACCGCTGCCTGTACTAGCTCAAATATCAAGTATCCACCAGATCCTGGTGGATGATTTTGACGCAGACGGGCATCTGGATGCAGTGATCGGTGGAAACCTGCATCATGCTGAAGTTGAAACACCGCGTAACGATGCCAGTAACGGTCTATTCCTGAAAGGCGATGGGACCGGTCAGTTTCAATTAATTGAAGGGCGAAGATCAGGTTTCTATGCCCCTGGAGATGTGAAAGATATGGCGCAACTTAGTATACAAGGTGAACGTTATATTGCTTTTGCAAAAAATGGGGATAGCCTGCAATTCGTTAAGATCAATAAAAAGCTTACCAGGAAGCTAGCTGCTCTAAAGCCTCTTCAGTAGTTTGCACGGGAAGTTTACACGTATGGTTCTGACAAACGTAAATCAGGGTCTCCCCTTCTACAAACCTGCTATCAAATAAGGGTTCCTGACTTTCAACCGCTGTTTGAACAATAAGTGAATTGGGCAAAAACCGACTTTGTAGCTCCTGTGCTTTTGCGCTTGCCTCATCCCCCACAATAGCGATCTCGAAATATGGATAAAGCATACGCAGCAATACGGAATTCCAATGCGAATAGCTATCCGGGTTTTGCGAGCTTCGGGTTAGGATGGTAGCCACCATAGCCTCAGAATTATCGAGCATTTCGGTATCGTAGTCAATATGACCAAGGATCAGCTTGTTCTCTGCCATGACTGCATTTGGTGAAGGGATCACATCATCATTGGTCTTCACAACAGTGGCGATCAACTCATTGCCCTCGTTATACCGGTACATGCCTGAAGCCTCATCTTTAAATTTAGTTTCAGCCAAAACCTGATAGTCACGTCCTTCCTCCAGGTATTTTGATGCTCCTGTGGCAGAATACAGCCCGAGACATGCCCTGGCCATTAGTGCATAGTCTTCTAAGAAGCCAGCAATGCGTTTTCCCCCCTCTTTGTATGTGTGAAGTAATCCATCTGAATCCCTATTATAAGTCGTTAGAAAATCATATACACCCTCAGCTTTTGTTAGGTAGTCCTTGTTTCCTGTAGCTTCATACCCATCCACATAGCCTGAGATGAGCAAAGCATTCCAGGAAGTAATTATCTTATCATCAAGACCGGGTGCAACACGTTTTGAACGCGCCTCCATAAGCGTAGCATGCCAGGATCCCTTGGTCTCTTGAAGCGCATTCATGTCCATGTTGTTCGCTTTGCCAAACTCGTCATTGCTAATTTCCCTGTACAAAATGTATTTGTCTTCCTCCCAGGCCGCATCGGGGTGTATGCCATAGTAGCTGGCGAATACATCATACTCGTCAGTCAACAATGATTGCAGTTCTTCTGATGTCCAGGTGTAATATTTCCCTTCCACCCCTTCACTATCGGCATCCAGCGCTGCGTAATAGGCCCCCTGCTGATTGCTAAGATCCCTATCCAGGAAGGTTGTCGTGCGCTCAATGACCTCCTTATAAGCGGGATCTTTAAAAACCTTGTAGGCTGCCGCATATAAGCTTAAGGCTTGGGCGTTATCATAAAGCATTTTTTCAAAATGAGGTACTTTCCAGTAGGTGTCTGTACTATAGCGATAGAAACCACCACCCAACTGGTCCATGAGTCCGCCCATCAGCATTTTATCCAGGGTCGTTTTTACAAACGATTTTGCGTCTTCATCTCCGGTGGCATCCCAGTATTGTAGCAAGAACATCAAATTACCGGGCATCATGAATTTCTGGTCTGTCTTCTGACCTCCCCATTCCAGATCCCAAAAGTCCTTCCACTGTTCAATACTGCCTTGTAGCTGTGCAGTATCGAAGGGAGTTTCTTCCAAAGGTTTTTCCACATAGTTAACAGATTGAATGCCCTGTGCCACTCTATCCCCATAGCTATAAGCTGTTGCAGGGTCTTCCTCGTACGAGGCGGCTACTTCTGTCAATATCTCCACCCATTGTGATTTTGTATGATAGGTGCCGCCATACAAAGGTTTACCATCCGGTAAGGCAATAACGTTTAAAGGCCATCCCCCTGAACCGGTAAGTAATTGTGTGGCTGTCATGTATACTTGATCCACATCGGGGCGTTCTTCCCGATCTACTTTAACGGAAATGAATTTCTCATTCATCAGCTCGGCAACCTCCACATCTTCAAATGTTTCCTTCTCCATGACATGGCACCAATGGCAAGACGAATAGCCCACGCTAATGATCACCAATTTATCCTGTGCCTTGGCTTCTTCCCAGATAGATTCACTCCAGGGTCGCCAGTCTACCGGGTTATGGGCATGCTGGAGCAAGTATGGACTTGTCTCATCGATCAGGGCGTTGGTATAGGCGTGTTCTTTCGATTTATCCTTACATCCGAATAGTGCTATGGACAGCACCAATAATATTGATATATATCTAATACTCATTCTTGTGTTTATAATCTCCAAATCGGTACTTCACCGTTCGTTTAAGAGGTATATTCATCCCTTTTGTCTTTTCAAGCCAATCATATAAGGCCTTCGTGAGTGCTTTTGCTGTTTCCTGCTGATCTGCGTCTCCAATGAGATTATACATCTCTGCCGGGTC
>JAHHLF010000284.1 GCA_018679315.1 Bacteroidia bacterium
TGTACTCATCATTCACTCTTCCCGGAACAGCAAAAACTTCCCTGTTGTAATGGAATGCCAGGTCTGCAGTTACAAGACTTCCTCCCCGTTTTGCAGATTCAACAACAACCGTTGCCTCGCTTAATCCTGCAATAATCCTGTTCCTACGCAAAAAATTCTCTCGATCCGGTTTACTGGAACTCCAGAATTCGGTTATAAATCCGCCATTTCTTTCGATCTCCTTTACATACTTCTCGTGAATCTTAGGATATATCTGGTTTAACCCATGAGCCAGACACCCAATAGTTTGAAGTCCCTTTTTTACGGCTTCCTTTTGAACGCAAATATCCACCCCATAAGCCTTTCCGCTTACTATAACCGGATTTAATGGGGCAAGCCCTCCTACAAGTTCCTTACAGAAAGAAGCCCCGTAAGATGTCATATTCCTGGTCCCCACTACACTTATTAACAATCGGTCTTGAATGTCAATAGCGCCCCGATGAAAAAGTATCAAAGGAGCGTCCGGACAATGAAGAAGTCTGGTTGGAAATGCTTCGTCCTGATAGTAGGTATATGCTATGTTGTTTCGTTGAATATATTCCCATTCTTCTATAGCCTCTTTCAAATAAACCTCATCATTAAGCCCTTCCAAAGACCAGTTGCCAATTCCATCTATCTTGAGCAGATGTTTCCTTTTGTCGGAAAAAACAGTGGATGGACTACCACAAAAAGCGATCAGCTTTTTAGCTGTTATATCTCCTATTCTTGGAATTCGTTGTAAACGCAAGACCGCAATTATGTCTTTATCAACCATTTAATTCAGTGCAATATTTCAATATCTTTAATCGTTCACTAGATGTTGATAAAAAGTCAGGGGTCTTGTTTTGAAGGCCTTCTATTTTTTTCCATCTTTGTTATGATGCAAATTGAGGGATATATTGATGAATTACTTTACCGCTACAACTGTGTTGTAGTCCCTGATTTTGGTGCATTTCTAACACAGCGCAAACCTGCACGTATAAACCGCATTTCCCATACACTTTACCCACCAAGTAAAACAGTTTCCTTTAATGAACAGTTAATTTCGAATGACGGATTGTTAATTTCTTATGTCGCCCAGGCAGAGAAACTGAGCTATGAGGAGATGTTAGGGCGGATGAAGGACATCACGTCAGAATGGAAATCGAAATTAAAAGGAGGAGAACGACTCAGCATTGGTTCTGCGGGAAAGCTATGGGCTAACACCAACGGAAAAATCCAATTTCAACCCAACGAAAAAGTGAATTTCCTCACCTCTTCATTTGGACTGTCATCAATAGTACATACTCCGGCAACCCGTGAAGTACTAAAGGAAGAAGTAGTAGCCTTAGAAGAAAAAGTTCCGTTCATAATTACTCAGGAAAAGCGTGAAACGTTCAATTTCAGGCCTTATTTGAAATATGCAGCCGTCATCCTGCTTGCCTTCTCCACAGGAGTGACAGGCTTTAGAGCCTTTGAAAATACGTTGTCGAACAGCACTCTGGTACATGATAATGCCCAGGAACAAGTAAACAAACATATACAGGAGGCGACATTCTTTGACACCAAGCCAGTAGAATTAGCTCCAGTCAAGCTTACTGTGTCTGTTACAGACAAAGAAGCTGACATGTCCTCAGCGGCTCATCATGTTATTGCAGGTGCTTTTCGCGTTCAAGCAAATGCGGATAAAAAAATACGCCAGTTAAAAAGAAAAGGATATGATGCCTATTATGTCGGCACCAATCCATATGGCTTGCATCAAGTAGCATTTAGTGGTTTTGACAATGTGGATGAAGCCCTGGAATTCTTAACTCGGGTGAAGCGTACAGAATCCAGAGATGCCTGGTTACTCTCCAAGCGATAACCTTCAATAATATATATATCATTTTAGCCCCGTCATGGGAGATTGCGTATGAAAGCGAAAACACCCGATGATTCAAGGACAATTATGACCGATACGGTCCTCCCGAGTGAAACCAATCCATTAAATAATCTTTTTGGAGGAGAGCTTTTGGCCCGAATGGACCGCGCAGCGAGTATTGCTGCCCGGCGTCATAGCAGGAGGATCACTGTCACTGCTTCTGTCAATCATGTAGCCTTTAATCGCGCCATTCCATTGGGAAGCGTTGTCACTGTTGAAGCTGCCATATCACGTACATTCAATACCTCCATGGAGGTATTTATCGATGTTTGGATCGAGGATAGATTTACCGGCGAGCGTTCAAAGGCCAATGAAGCTATCTACACATTTGTTGCTGTCGATGATACGGGAAAGCCAACGGCAATACCTCCTATTACCCCAATTACGGATTTGGAAAAAGAAAGATTTGAAGGCGCCTTAAGACGTAAACAACTCAGTTTAGTCTTGGCAGGCAAAATGAAGCCCAAAGATGCTACTGAACTAAAAGCGCTCTTCCTGGGCGATTCATAGGAAGTTCTTAAAAATCGAAATTATCCGGATCAGGACCGAAGCGCTTTCCCCGATCTAAAGCATCCAATGCCTTCATATCTTCTTCACTTATAGCAAAATCAAAGATATCTGCATTTGCAATAATGCGGTCTTTTTTAGACGACTTAGGGATTGTGATCACTCCTTTTTGAAGATCATACCTCAGGACGATCTGCGGAATAGATTTCTGATATTTTGTTGCCAGTTCCCTCATCATAGGCACATCGAATATATGTCCTTGCATGAGTGGCGACCAGGCTTCATATTGGATCTTGTTCGTACGACAATAGTCTATGAGGTCTTGCTGTACCAGGTACGGATGAAATTCCATTTGATTGACCATAGGAACTATTTCTGCTGATCCTAACAGATCTTCAAGATGATGTTTCATAAAATTACTTACCCCTATGGAACGCACTCTCTTTTCAGCGTATAAGCGCTCAAGGGCCTTCCAGGTATCTTTGTATACACCTGCTTTAGGCCAGTGTATCAGATACAGGTCCAGGTACTCTAATCCCAATCGGTCCATGGAGGCATCAAAAGCACGTAATGTGCTGTCATAGCCCTGTTCCGTATTCCAGACCTTGCTTACGACAAACAAAGATTCACGTGATGCAGAACAAGTTCGTACACCTTCACCTACACCCCTTTCATTGTTGTAAATTGCTGCCGTATCTATATGCCTATATCCCGCGTCGACAGCCCATCGAATGGCATTTACTACTTCTTGCCCGTCCTGGGATAAATAAACACCGAGACCGAAGTATGGCATTTTTACTCCATTATGAAGTGTAAAGCACCCTTGAACATCTGTAATTTCTTCCATATTGATGTTTTCTTATAATCTATAGATCCATTCCTCCGGATTGAGTCGGGTCGCATCTCTATACAGATAAAATTTCAATTGTGTTAGCCCGTTGAACCTGTTGGTATAGATGGTTCCAAGTTCTTCTTTAGCTCCTACCTTATCCCCCTTTTTCACATAGAGTTCCTGCAGATTGTAATAGGTACTGATAAAATTTCCGTGTTTCACCTGAACCCCTTTGTTACCTCCGGGTACTGCAAGAATGGCAATGACCTCTCCTTCAAAAACGGCCCTGGCTTTTGCCCCCTGATCAGTGGCTATAATAACACCATTGCTTTGGTGTTTAATGCCCGGATATACGGCATCTTTATACACACCGTAACCCTGCCGCTTCACCCCTTTTTCCACGGGCCAAATTAATTTTCCCTTATTGGATGAAAAATTGGTAGAAATAATGGATGCCTCAGGGGTAAGGGTAAATCTGGCAGAACTTCCGCTGCTCCCACTATTACTATTAGAGGCTGCTATGGCACTTTTAATCAAACGATCTATCTCTTCATCGATGCGCCGCGCTTCACGTTTTTTCTTTTTCACCGCATCCGCATATTTACTCTCATTTTGCCGGATACTCTTTAGCAATTCTTTCTGGGCTTTTACTTCTCTGAGCATCCTGTTCCTTGCGCGTTGGTTTTCCGCGATCAATTTTTGTTTGTCTTTGCGCTGAGTTGTTAATTCTAAATTCAGGTTTGTCAGTTCCTCTGTCTTCTCCTGGATCTCAAATCCTTGCTGTTTTCTATGCGAGGTATATTGCTTCATATACTGCAAACGCTTATATATCTGAAAGAAGTTTTGGGAAGATAGCAGAAACATGATATGGCTGTTTTGCGATCTGTTCTGATACGATTTTTGGATCATATTGGCATAGTCCTCCTTCAATGCGTCCAGATCTTCTCTAAGCTTACTAATACTTCTAATATTAGTAGATATCTGCCGATTTAACAGATTGGCTTGCTGGTTGGTTACCCGTATCAATTGTTGGCGTACATTCATCTTTCTATCCAGGACTTCTATCTGCTCCAACACATCACCACGCTGTTTCTTTTCAGCGTATAATAATCTGTTTATATCTGATATCTCTTTTTGAAGGCGTGTTCGTTTTGCTTCCAACGCCCTTTGTTCATTGGTCTGCGACCACAGGTTACCTGACATAAGCACGGCTAGTGTCAAAATCAATATCCTTTGGATCCAGATGCTATTCATTCTTCCTACTCTAAAACGATCTCTTCGTATCCCTTAGGGATCTTATATGGAAAATTCAACGGTCTGTCAAATTCTAAATTGCGATATTCAAGATCTATCTGTGTGCGTTCATTTAAGTCTATAGCCGTGATGCCAATTTCTGTGGGCATGATCGTATTGTTATGCGACTTATAGTTTAAGTAGCGTATTTCCAACAATCTTTTTTTCCAGGGTTGCGAAACCCGCTGAGATGCCAATTTAAAATAAGTGGGTTCTATATTGAAAAGGGTCTTAAACAGATCTTGTGCCTCTTCTGGTTTTAACTGATAATAACTGTCATTTAACTGAGCCTCATATGATTCCTGTCTTAAATCAAACAAAGCCTGGCCGAATAGAATATTCTGAACTTTGTTAAAATCGAGATCGGTTCCTACGATCCTGCTCAGATAGACAAAATCTCCATCAAAATACTGCTGATCCAATTTGTTGTAGAACGACACGCGATCAGGTGTGATATAGGCTTTAACGACTCCCAAAGGGGCGCTTATCCAAATAGCCTTATCACGCTGCATTCTCAAGCTTACGCCAAGGTTTGAAGTAGACCGGCCATCATTATAAGCGATCCTGACCCTTCCTCTTAAGGTCTTGAATTGAAGCTCATTCTTGTAATGGTTCTTGATGATGCTGCGAACAGAAATGCTCTCATCTGGACCTGCAACAATTACAGGCTTGGCCGACTTGCATCCAAAAAGGAAGATCAGCGCTATGGCTGTCAGGGCAAATGTAAAAATCCGGTTACGCGTCTTCATCATCTATTACAATCCCGATTTTACTTTACTAAGATACATATTTGCCTTAGAAGCATTGCCCATGGACTGGTAGGCAGCGGCGAGTGATTTATAGAATTTATTAGCCAGACCGGGATCATCAAATAAATAGTCCAGCCCTGTTTCCAGCGATCGAACAGCCGTTTTATGATTGCCCATTTTATGGAGCGCCCAGCCATGGCTGTAGTAAAAATAGGGTTGATTCGGATAGGCTTCCAAAGCAGATTCGGATGTTTCCAATACCTTTTGGGCATCACCTGCAATTAGGAAGGTCTCTATTTGGGATCGAATAGCTGCAAGTGGATCGTCCGAAGGTTCTGCAACTATTTCTTTGCTATCCCGGGATTTGTTTCCCTTTTTCTCCGCAGCTGCTATGGAATCATCTATTTTTTGCTTTAGTCGCAGGTGCTTATCGGATTGAGACCAGTATTTGGTCAATTCCAGAGCCTCTTTGTAACGCTTGTTCTTAAAAAGACTTTTACTCAGATTATATGCCAGGTCTTCATTACTCATAGGAATAGACCCAATCACTTGATCTATGGCCATATTCCTCCTAATCAAGATGGCGACCAGGGTATTTGCATACCAATAATTTTCCGGTTCGGCGATTACAGCTTCCAAAGAAAACTCAAGTGCATCATTTAACTTCTTATCTGCGAGGTAACACTGTGCCAACTCATGATTCAGGACCACATAGTCCGGTTCCAAACCCTTGCATTCCAAAAGTAGGTTTATGGCCCGATCATAATTTTCAATGCCTTTTTCCTTTAAGGCCTCAAAGAATTTTTCCTGAAAGGCATCTGAATATTCTTCAAGAAACACCTCAGCACTCTCTTCTTCAATTTGTGCATAGCCTGAAAAAACAGATAGAACCAGTATGGTCATCCAACCCATAAATATGCCTGAAAATCGCATTTATTTTCGTTAAGTTCTATGCGCAAAGGTAGTTACATTTGCGCAATGTTATTGTGCACCTGTACTCCCAAAGCCTCCTTTTCCTCTTGAGGTGGACGAAAGGGATTCCACTTCGTTCCACTCCAGTCGTTCATGTTTAGCGATCACCAATTGCGCAATTCTATCGCCTTGTTCAATGGTAAAGGCTTCCTGAGATAGGTTTACAAGAATCACACCAATCTCTCCCCGGTAATCAGCATCAATTGTGCCTGGAGTGTTCAAAACTGTGATCCCTTTTTTTAAAGCCAGTCCACTTCTGGGCCTGACCTGGGCCTCTAACCCAATGGGCAATTCTATAAACAGCCCAGTTTTTATTAGCGTCCTGTCCAAAGGGTTGAGGGTAACAGGGGATTCTACATTAGCGCGCAGATCCATTCCGGCGGATGCTTCAGTTGCATAATCTGGCAATTCGTTGGATGAAGTATTAATGATGTTAACTTTCATTGGAAAGAAATATGTTTTTTAGTTCACGTCCTTCAAGTTTGTAGACTAGGGCAAGGAAAATGAGCCACATTGATATACCAATTAGTATATTCCTATTAAATATATAGAAAACAAGGCCTGAGAAGAATATGGAAGTTATCAAATAGAATCCTATTTTCCGCATATTATACGGAATTGGATATTGTTTCTTTCCCCATAAGTATGAGATAACCATCATGCTCCCATAGGCAGCTAGCGTGGCCAACGCTGAGGCAAGATATCCTATTTTGGGAATGAGGATGATATTGATACTGATGGTTAATACCGCACCGATGCAGGAAATTATTGCCCCTACGTGTGTCCGATCTGTAACCTTATACCAGACCGAAAGGTTGTGGTATATACCAAGACAAAAGCCTGCAAGCAAAATAATGGGCACTATAGAGAGTGCTTCCCAATACGCCGCATCAATGATCAATTTTACATAATCAATAAAGACTACTACGGTCAATAAAATAAAACTACCCAGGATGACAAAATAATTAGTGATCTGTCCGTATGCCTTTTGCGGATTAGACGAATTCGCATGTCTGAAAAAGAAGGGTTCAATTCCCAATCTGAATGCAGCAGCAAATAACGTCATAAACAGGGCTAGTTTATAACATGCCTGGTACTTCCCAAGCTCAGATTTTGCTATCTCCTGGGGCAATAATTCTGCAAGCAGGATGCGGTCAAAGACTTCGTTAATTGTAAACGCTATTCCGGCGATCATAACCGGAAGGGCGTAGCGCATCATCTTTTTCCACAGTTGCCCATCGAATACTAAAGTTTGCCGTGAATATATTTTACCCACTAGTAAAAGGGTGATGGCACTGGCAGTCATATTAGCGATCAGAATATAACTTATCTCAAAATCTGGGAAATATATCCGGTTCCAGAAGCCATTTTCTGCCCCCGTGGCAAGTTTTGGTAAGAGAAGTAAAAAGAAGAGGTTTAATCCCAGGTTTATGGCCACATTCATGATCTTAATTAGGGCATATTTGGTAGGCTTTTCCATGGCTCTCAACCATGCAAAAGGTATAATAGCCAGCGCATCCAGGACAAGGATCACGACTACATAGGAAAAGAATTTTGGATCAATATTTATTAGATCAGCGAGTCCATCTCTAAAGAGCAATGCCACTAAGGCAAAAAGAAAACTACTCCCCGATAGTGAGATCAAGGCTGTTGAGATCACCCGCTTTTTTTGCCCTTCCTTGGTATAGAATCTAAAGAATGCCGTTTCCATTCCATAGGCCATAAATACATTGAAAATGGCAAAACCCGCATAGATCAGGGTAACTTCACCATATATTTCAGGTGGCATGACCCTGGTATACAAGGGCACCAATATGAAAGAGAGCATCCTTGGCAAGACTGTTGCCAGGCCATAGATGAATGTTTGTTTGAAAAGATTTCTAAAGAGACCCAACCGGAGCACGAATTATGGGCTAAAAGTAGCTATTAAAAGCCTGTCCGCAAAGTCTAATTATTTGGTCTGGATTGGTACACCCGCCCTGGTTTATCTACTACGTTACCTACTTTGAAAAACTTCAAACTATCGTTTTCCATATAGCTGATAACAGCTTCATCAGGTTTCAATTCAAATGGAAATTCCACTTCCTTTTTGGATCGGACCCTTGGAGGTTGATTCCCAACTTCCCTGGCAGGATCACTGTGCATGGCTATTTCCTTAGGTTGTTCAAAAAAATTACATTTTGCCTGAATTCCATCGGTCGTATCTCCCATGGTTATTTCCCCAACCCGTCCGCGGAAATACAACTCTTTTAGCGTGATCTGGTCCATTGCAAAGGCATCAAGTGTAAGTGTAACCTCAGTCCCATGGCCTGTTTGTTCCATACCGCCGATCCAAGTTTGGCAGATGGCTTTAGAGACCGTAAAGGGGGCATCAGCCGTTAATTTCTTTTGTGAAGAACAGGCATATAACCCCATCATAAGAATAAGTAATGCAATCATTGACCTCTTCATGAGTTTTGTAATTTAATCGCTTTAAAGATAGGCATCCAAAATTGGTGCCAAAATGATTAGCCCTTTAATGCTTCGGCTCCGCCAACGATCTCAAGGATCTCATTGGTAATGGCTGCCTGCCGGGCCTTATTGTATGTGAGGGTAAGTTGATCTCTAAGCTCAGAGGCATTATCTGTCGCCTTATGCATGGCTGTCATACGCGCTCCGTGCTCGCTGGCAAACGAATCTCTTATTGCCTTAAACAACTGTGTTTTTAGCGATTTTGGTATCAATTGCGATACGATCTGAGCTTCATTGGGTTCCAGGATATAATCGGTCTGTGAGCGCTCCCCTTCAATTGGCTCGATCGGTAAGTATTGCTCTGTCATCAAAGTCTGAGTAGCAGCGTTCTTGAATTTATTATAGACGAGTACTATTTTGTCAAACGTTCCCTGGCTGTAATAAGACATTAACTGTTCGGCAATTTCTGAAACCCTATTAAAGTTCAGGTCATCAAATACATCACTACAATTATCAACTATCGTGTGTCTTTTACTGAGTATATCATTCCCCTTCTTCCCAATACAAAGAAAAGAGACCTCTTTTTCACCATATTCTCCGTGTAAAAGGGATACAGATTGCTTTATGATATTGGAGTTAAATGCCCCACAAAGTCCTTTGTTGGATGAAATTGAAACGATCAACACCTTTTTTACCGGTCGTTCTTGCGCATAGACACTAGCCGAATCAGCATCCAGACTGGCACTTAGATTCTGCAAGAGTTCTGTTAACTTATCGGAATAAGGTCGCATGGCGGTTATGGCATCCTGTGCTTTCTTAAGCTTGGATGCCGATACCATTTTCATTGCGCTGGTGATCTGCATCGTAGATTTAACTGATGTGATCCTGTTTCGTATTTCCTTTAAGTTAGGCATACCTTATTATTGCTGTCAATAATTACTTGTACTTAGCGACCAGGTCTTTACATACACTCATTAGTGTATCTGTCATTTCATCTGTCAGCTTACCTTCTTTCAGGCCATCCAGAACATCCCTGTGCTTTGCATTTAAGAACTCAAGGAAATCGCGTTCAAACTCCTTGATCTTGTCTACTGGAACATCCCGAAGTAGATTCATAGACCCTGTATAAATAATAGCTACCTGGTCTTCTACTGTAAAAGGATCATTCTGGGCTTGCTTTAAGATCTCTACGTTCCTACGTCCTTTTTCAATAACATTTAAAGTCGCCGCATCCAGGTCTGAACCAAATTTGGCAAATGCTTCCAATTCACGGAATTGTGCCTGGTCTAGCTTAAGTGTTCCTGCTACCTTTTTCATGGACTTGATCTGAGCCGATCCTCCTACACGGGATACTGAAATACCCACGTTGATCGCAGGACGCACACCCTGGTTAAAGAGATCTTGTTCCAGGAATATCTGTCCGTCTGTAATCGAGATAACATTGGTAGGAATATAGGCTGATACGTCTCCTGCCTGAGTTTCAATAATCGGTAAGGCCGTTAGTGATCCACCTCCTTTTGCCATTGGTTTAAGAACATCTGGCAAATCATTCATTTGTTGTGCGATTGTATCGTCATTGATAATCTTTGCGGCACGTTCCAAAAGGCGGCTATGAAGATAGAATACATCACCCGGATAAGCCTCACGTCCCGGAGGTCTTCGAAGTAATAAGGATACTTCACGATAGGCCACAGCTTGCTTAGAAAGATCATCGTAAATGATCAAGGCCGGTCTTCCTGTATCGCGAAAATATTCGCCAATAGCCGCTCCTGCCATAGGTGCATAAACCTGCATAGGAGCCGGATCAGAAGCATTCGCTGCAACGATCGTTGTATATGCCATGGCGCCTTTATCTTCTAAGGTCTTAGCTATTAATGCAACCG
This sequence comes from Bacteroidia bacterium, assembly GCA_018679315.1. GTDB lineage: Bacteria > Bacteroidota > Bacteroidia > Flavobacteriales > Flavobacteriaceae > HDS-28. The sequence goes on from JAHHLF010000284.1 coordinate 10,606, forward strand.
TCGATGCTTTTTGTCCAATAGCTACATAAATACAATACACGGGCTCACCGGCATCGTAGAATTCTTTTTGATTGATGATCGTATCAATACAAACGGTTGTCTTTCCGGTTTGTCTGTCCCCGATCACTAGTTCCCGCTGACCTCTACCAATAGGGATCATCGCGTCGATTGCTTTTACCCCGGTTTGTAGGGGTTCATTTACAGGCTGTCGGTAGATCACGCCTGGAGCTTTGCGTTCTAGTGGCATTTCATAAAGATCGCCAGAAATTGGACCCTTGCCGTCAATTGGATTCCCAAGAGTGTTTACCACACGGCCTACGATCCCTTCTCCTACTTTTATGGATGAGATTCTCCCTGTCCTTTTTACAGTGGATCCTTCTTTGATCTCTTTAGACGGACCTAAGAGGACAACACCAACATTATCTTCTTCCAGGTTCAGAACAATGCCTTCCAGACCTCCGTCAAATTCGACCAATTCACCGTATTGTGCATTTGAAAGACCATATACGCGGGCAATTCCATCACCGACTTGAAGTACGGTTCCTACCTCATCCAGGGTAGCTGAGGCTTCGAAAGCCGATAGTTGCTTTTTTAAGATCGCGGAAACTTCTGCTGCTTTAACTTCTGACATATCTGTTGAGCTCTGGCGCGTACTCGGGGTCGCGCTGATTATTATAAACTTTTATTAAATTCTTTTCTCAAATTCTGCATGGAGTTCGCAATACTGGCATTGTATTGAATATCTCCCATTTG
>JAHHLF010000270.1 GCA_018679315.1 Bacteroidia bacterium
GTATATCTAATCCTTCCAGTCTGAGAGGTTCGAGATTATCACGGAAAATGGGATCATTGAAAACAGAGTCGAATTGTGCCTCGAAATCAGAAAGGACCGAAGCTTTGATATTCTCGTCAAATTGATAGTATTCAAGCTGAGCTTGTGCAATTTGATCCTGTTCATTGGCAATTTCTTCAGCAGATTTCAGAATGGAGAAATCAAAAGGCGCATACAGGTTTTCATATTGCCAGGGTTTCCCTTTTTGAAATTCATATTTGAACTTACCTCCTTTTGGGAAAAAGAATACGATACACGCTACTGTAAGAAGATAGAGGATGTACTTGTAAATGGAAGATTGTTTCCGATAAAGATTATCCAGGGTATCTGACATATGCGCGTGCTTCTTCTTCAAAAATAGAAAATAAGATGGCAAAAAAGATGAATTGCTTTCTCTATTCCCCTTGGTCTAGAATTTCTTAATTTCGCAAGCATAAAATGTATCGTATGAAAGAGGTAGTTATTGTTTCCATGGCGCGAACTCCAATAGGAAGCTTCATGGGGCAATTATCAACAATTCCGGCACCGAGATTAGGTGCTGTTGCCATAAAAGGCGCCCTTGACAAAATTGGATTAGATCCGGCTGCCGTGGAAGAAGTCCTAATGGGCAATGTAGTGCAGGCAGGTACAGGTCAGGCCCCGGCCAGGCAAGCAGCAATATTTGCCGGTATCCCTGATACTGTTCCCTGTACAACAGTTAATAAAGTATGCGCGTCAGGAATGAAGGCGGTAATACAGGCAGCACAATCCATTGCCCTGGGCGATACATCTATTGTAGTTGCAGGCGGTATGGAAAACATGAGCCTTATACCTCATTATGTGCACATGCGTAATGGAAAAAAATTCGGTCCGGCCCAGCTTGAAGATGGAATGCAGAAAGATGGACTGGTAGATGTTTATGATCAGAATGCTATGGGTGTCTGTGCCGATGCCTGTGCTGAGAAACACGATTTTAGTCGCGAAGAGCAGGATGCTTTTGCCATACAATCTTACGAGCGATCCGCTGCTGCATGGGCTGCTGGAAAATACGCCGACGAGGTAGTAGCTGTCCAAGTCCCACAACGTCGCGGAGAACCTGTTCAGGTTACTGAAGATGAGGAATACCGCAATGTCAAAATGGAAAAAATACCCGCACTTCGACCCGCTTTTACGAAAGAGGGAACCGTCACAGCTGCGAATGCTTCTACTATTAATGACGGTGCTGCCGCAATGGTGCTCATGAGTGCAGATAAGGCAAAAGAAATGGGATTAAAACCCATAGCCAGAATTCGTGGATATGCCGATGCAGCCCAGGAACCAGAATGGTTCACGACCTCTCCTGCTAAAGCTTTACCCAAGGCTCTGGCCAATTCAGATCTTTCCATTGAAGAGATCGACTTTTTTGAATTCAATGAGGCCTTTGCTGTTGTAGGTCTTGCTAATATGAAATTATTGGGGCTAAACGATTCCAATGTAAATATACACGGAGGGGCCGTTTCCCTTGGGCATCCACTTGGCTGTTCCGGAGCACGCATCCTGGTAACCTTGATGGGCGTACTTGCGCATGAAGATGCGAAACTGGGTGCAGCGGCTATTTGCAATGGTGGCGGAGGTGCTTCTGCCATGATCCTGGAACGCCTGTAATCTCCTTTTAGGATCTATGAAATACGGCATAAGCGAGCTGAGCATTGTCCCTGTAAGAACTGAAAAGAATGGCGCTTCTGCTTTATGTACTCAGTTACTCTACGGTGAGTATTTTAAGGTATTGGAAAACAAAAAGAAACGTTGCCGTATCCGAACGATCCCGGACGGATGTGAGGGCTGGGTTGATAAGCAACAAATACGTCCTTTGAGCAAAAAAGAATTCTTAGGCCTTAAGAATTTAAAACGTACAAAACTCTGTGCAGATCTGGTTTCCTTTATTGAAGGGGAAAAATATTTAACACCTATTGTATTGGGTTCCCGACTGAACGGACTTAGATTATTAAAACACAGTTTCGACGGGGAAATCGTCAAGTTCTCTGTCAAAAAGAAAGCGTTATCTACTCTTGCTTTATCATATTTAAACGCACCCTATCTGGACGGGGGGAAAACCCCTTTTGGAATAGACGCCCCTGGCCTTATTCAAATGGTTTACAGACTTTATGGCAAAGAACTACCCCGCACCATTGAGGGGCAATCAAAAGAAGGTGAAGTACTTAGCTTTATCGAGGAAAGTGTGCAAGGCGACCTGGCATTCTTTGATAATCCGGAAGGGGAACTGATCCATGTAGGGATCATGCTGGAGGATCACCATATCATTCATGCCTGTGGAAAGGTCCGAATTGACAGGATCGATCATACAGGGATCTTCAATCGGGAAGAGAAACGCTATACACACC
>JAHHLF010000169.1 GCA_018679315.1 Bacteroidia bacterium
AAACCGTGATCTTCTCTATTGTCCCATTGGTAGCTTGACAGGGTGGTCCATATGTCATTTACTACATCATTGTTGATATATAAAATACCACTACCTGCGGGTGCCAGCATCCATTTATGCAAGCTGGAATAATAGGCATCACAACCAATGTCTTTAACGTCTACCTCAACATGGCCCACACATTGAGCACCATCGAGAACTGTAAAAATACCTCTTCGCCTGGCCTCCTGGCAAATAGCTTTCACCGGCATCACTGTACCATAAACAGAAACCATATGCGGAATGGCAATGACCCTGGTTTTGGAGGTTACCTCTTTGAAGATAGCATCGTAAATCTCCTGTGGATCATTTGCAGGCATTGGCATGGTTGCCTGTTTGTAAATACATCCTTTTCGTTTAGCCAGGGTTTGCCATGCACCGAAACCACCTCCATGTTCCTGGTTTGTATTCAGCAGCTCATCCCCTGCTTTGAGGTCTAAGCCCATTCCAACGAAGTTCATTCCGAAGGTTGCATTCTGGGTGAGCGAGATTTCCTTATAATCACAATTGATGATTTGGGCTAATTTCTTCCGAAGGTCTTCGTATGGAAAGTAACCCGTTAAAAGTTCAGGCCCGGAACCGTTCTTATAGTCAATGGTCGCCGCTTCCCGGTTATAATGCAACATATGGTCCATCATCTTATCTAATACATAACCAGGAGTAGGTCCCATGGTGCCGTTATTAAAATAGGTTTGACCTTCCTTTAGTGGGAATTGCTTGCGGATCATAGCCCAGTAATCCTCAGAATCTTTGTAGAGAGATCTTAATGGGTCTAAGGACCAGTCTTTTTTAGTGTCGAATGAAATTAATGGTGCTGAAAGTGCTCCTAGAGCAGCAGTTCTGAGAAATGAGCGACGTTTTGTCATTATACGATGGTTTGCAGAACACTAATCTACTAAATATAAAAAAGCCTCCCTGATCAGGAGGCTATTATTTTAATCTTACGGATTTTATACAAATTCGTCCTTACCTTCGATCAGGTAATGATGGCTTGTTGAGCCTTCGGTGCGTGCTTTAAGGTGTTTCGCATATTCCGGATCATTCATGAAGGCCTCGGCTGCTGCCTTTGAAGGCCATTCTAATATAACCCTGAGTGCAGCCGGATTTTCATCGCCTTCCACTTGTGAATGGTTTCCTGTCCTGGCTAAATATTTCCCACCATGTTTGGCCACCAGCCTGGTTGCTGTTGGAATATAATCCGGAATCCAGGTGTCGGTAGTTGGGGAGACATCTAAAACTGAGTAATAAGACATAATGTTTTGGTTGAATTAATTTCTTCAAGTTAAGTAAAAATATAGGTCTACAGGAATTCTGCGGGAATTCTTCATTTTTGTGAATGTTAATGCAGTAGTTCAGTACTTATTGTAATTCTATCATACTTAAGTCTTAAATTTAGGACCATGAAGGCTAAAAGGCAACCATTTTGGAAAATCAGTATTTATCTCTCTATGTCCAGTTTTGTTCTTTTTATAGTGTTCTACATTTTCGCAGCAATAGAGTTTCCCGGTGGCACTTATGCCAATCCCAGGCAGAAAGGATTCAGCATTGCTGAGAATTACCTTTGCGACCTCCTCGATGATTTTACCTATCTGCTCCAGGATAATCCTGCAAAGATCTATGCGCGGGTTGCATTAGGATTTCTTTGTCTTGGTATTTTCCTGTTCTGGTATCATCTGCCTTTTCTCTTCCGAACAAAAACCAACCCCCAAAATGTTATGCGCTTCAGTGGTATGCTGGCCATGTTTGTTTGTGTGCTTCTAACGGCCAAAAACCATGATATCATCACCTGGGTTGCTGGAATTTTGGGATCCGTCGCGATGATACTTTCCTTTAAAGAACTCTTTAAATCTGGATATAAAGGCTATATGGTCTTCGGAATAATCTGTCTGTTATTAATCCTTCTGAATTACTACATCTATGAGTCCGGAACCTGGCGTAACGCTTTGCCTGTCGTTCAGAAGGTCACAACCCTTGCAGGAATGGCCTGGTTTGTAGTTTTGAATATCAAACTTCTGACTCAGTTAGAATTGGAGAAGTAACTCCGTCATCCATAAAATCAGAATTCCCGATACGGCGCATTCAGAAATTTATTGGCTTCGTCATTCTTAAATGTCGCAGTCTTAGCATCCCAGTGCAGGGTCTTGTTAGGAAACCGTCCTGCTATAACACCTAGTAAAATGGTTTCTGTCAGCCTGGATGCATAAGAGAATGGCGCGGTACATTTATCCTGACCCAGGCAGGCATCGATAAACTGATGATAGTGTTTCGGGCCTTCGGTATCATAATTGCGCACATCTTGTCCTAATTGGGATTCTTGTTCAATCCCACTGATCTCAGCATCCATATTCCGATATTTGCCATCAACGATCAATTTTGGTAGCTCCATGAAGTGAGGTAATAGCAACCGGCCTTTTTTACCAATAAACATAGCACCTTGTTCCGGTAATTCATCC
>JAHHLF010000151.1 GCA_018679315.1 Bacteroidia bacterium
CCTTACCTGAGGGGTTTGCCGAAGAAAATACCTGCGCCGATATCCACATCTCCGATGATGGTAACTTCCTCTATGCCTCGAACAGGGGACACAACAGCATTGCTATATTTTCAATTGAATCGGATGGCAATCTAAAAATAAGAGGGCACGAATCTACCCGGGGCAATGGGCCCAGAAATTTTGCCCTTTCGCCTGATAATGCTTATTTACTGGTGGCCAACCAACTAACGGATAATATTGTATCCTTTAAGAGGGATGCAGGTTCAGGAAAATTGGAATATATTACAGAAGTATCTGCACCAACTCCGGTGTGTATCTTGTTTTAAAAATTGATTATGAGAAAAACTATCATTCTACTATTATTACTTGGATTACCCTTGTCAATAGTTGCCCAGGTTACGATTTACGAAAAACCTGACCCGACAGAAACCTTAGAAGGGACATGGACCCTGGATCTAAGGCCTACTCCCGATGCAGAAGGGTATTATCAGCCCTTCGTAATTGAGCGTATAGAGGGGAATACTTTTAGTGGTACCTTCTATGGCAGTGAAATAAAAAATGCAATCCTTAATAAGAACTGGCCTAAGATCTACTTCGCCTTCTCGACCTCAGATGCGACTAGTGAATACTATCATTCAGGTTATATGATGGAGGATCAACTTCATGGAATGACATATTGCCCGAATCGAGAGTTTGCTGCACCCTGGACCGGAAGCAAAGAATAAAATTGTGTTAGTTGATTCTTCCATAATACAATGGAAAAGTAAAATCACTAAAAGAATACCATAACTCGATATCAAAAGTGACATAGCCATGGAAACTAATAATCCTTTCTCTAGACGCACACTGATCAAGAGCAGCATCTTGGGAGTTTTAGCTGCTTCTATTCCCAATGTATTATTTGCAAATAATCTTACTGAGATAGAGGAAGGTGCCTTTTCAGATCCCTTATTTCATCGCTACCCCTCTATTGATGATGAAATTGTCAATGAAATAGTGAGCGTATCGCATTTTAATTTCGATCGAGTCAAAGAACTAGTTACTCCCAGGCCTGAATTGGCAAGGGCCACTTGGGACTGGGCCTTTGGAGATTGGGAAACTGCCCTGGGTGCCGCCTCCCACGTGGGCAGACGAGACATTGCAACCTTTTTGATGGAACACGGTGCCAGACCGGACATATTCACTTTTGCCATGTTGGGCAAGTATGAATTAGTCAAGTCCATGATCGAAGTCATGCCGGGTATCGAATCTATTGCAGGGCCTCATGGGATCAGCTTATTGCGCCATGCGAAGGCCGGACTTCGATCTAATTACGGTGTCACCTTAAGCGAAAAACAAATAGCAGATTCCAATGCACTTATTTCTTACCTGGAACAATTAGGTAGCGCAGATAGTAAAGAGAAAGACATTGAAATGTCGGAAGACAACAAGCAAAAATATCTGGGAGACTACAGCTATGGAGAAGGGGAAAATGAGGGCTTTACTGTAAAGATCAATATGAGAAAAAACCTCTCTCTGGGTAAACTCGGGAAATCCGGTGGAGCGCTTTATCAAAAATCACCCAATGTGTTTGCGTACAATGGCACACCATCTATTGAAGTACATTTTTCACTGAAAGATGATCAAGTGGTTTCCCTGACAATAGTCGAGCCTGAGCTGACTTTGAAAGCTGTTAAGACCTGATAAATTAAAAGAAGATTGTTATGACAACAACACCTGAACACGATGCCCGCGTGGCAAATATGAAATTTTCTTCAGTCTATCCGCATTATGTCACCAAAGTAGAAAAGAAAGGTCGGACGAAGGAAGAATTGCACCAGGTGATCGAGTGGCTGACCGGATTTGATGAAAAGGCATTAAAAGACCTGATCGATGAAAAAGTAACCTTTGAGGAATTCTTTAAAAGAGCCAAGCTGCATCCCAATGCTTCTATGATCAAAGGGGTGATCTGTGGGTATCGCATCGAGGAAATTGAAACCCCCTTAACCCGCCAGGTACGTTACCTCGATAAGCTGATGGATGAATTGGCCAGAGGGCGTAAAATGGAGAAGATTCTCCGTGTTTCCTAGATCGACCTTTACTAAATTCTAAACCTCCCCTGCTGCAGGAATGCACCATTATCTTGGTACGAACTTTCTTGGATAGGAATTGGATTCCGCCATAGGCGGACAGGTTTAAAATTCGTATTTTGGAACCTGCCCGTCCTTCAGGCGGGTTTCACGATACCAACTAATCGCAACTTCATTGGAAGCAAAAGCAGGGAATAACCATAAACTACTTTGGATAAAAAGAATTCTAACACTAGTAATTGGTATCATAATTTGGTACTTACCAGTTCCTTGGGACATCACGCCTGATGCCTGGCATTTATTTGCGATATTTATCACAGCCATTATCGGCGTACTGCTTGAGGCTTTTTCCATATTTACGGCTTCAGTTATAGCCCTGGTAGCCGCGGTACTGCTACGGGTACTTACCCCACAGCAAGCCTATTCCGGATTTTCAGAGAGCTTTATCCTCCTGATTTTAGCGGCCTTTTTAGTCGCTAAAGGAGTTATTAAATCGGGCTTGGGAAGACGCATCGCCTTTTTGCTCATACGCCGATTCGGGAAATCCACCCTGAACCTGGGCTATTGCCTGGTCGTTACGGATACCATAATCGGCCCGACCATTCCGAGCAATACAGCCCGCTCGGGGATTATGTATCCCATTACCCATGCCTTGTCACTGGACACAGGCTCCCTTCCCACAGCGGAAGGCAGAAAGAAAACGGGCACCTACCTGATGATGACCTATATTGCCGGCCAGACCATAAGTTCGGCCCTGTGGTTAACGGGCATGGCCGCTAACCCGGTAGGGGCCGGGATCGGGGCGCAGTTTGGTGTGAACATGAATTTCGGAAACTGGTTCTTTGTAGCCTCTGTACCCTGTTTTATCGCTCTCGTTGCCATCCCCTGGGTATTATACAAACTCTTCCCGCCTGATAATAAATACACCCCGGAAGCGCCTAAAGCGGCTAAAAAGGGACTCGAAGAACTGGGTCCTATGAGTACAAAGGAATGGATCATGGGCGGTACTTTTTTAGGGATGATCCTCCTTTGGGCATTCTCTCCTGTTTTGAATATAAACCTGGCTATTGTAGCCTTCCTCGGCCTGGCCATTCTGATCCTGGCCAATGTCTACACCTTGCAGGATATTCGCGAAGGAGGTGGTGATGCCCTGGAAACCTATGTCTGGTTTGCCATCTTATATATGATGAGTACAGCTTTGAACGATATGGGGTTTATGAAGACACTTGGCGAGCAGATGGCTACCTACATCGGTGGTTATAACTGGGTTACCGTCTATGTTATTTTAATTCTGCTCTATATCGTGATCCATTATTTATTTGTGAGTCAGACTGCCCATTTACTGGCGCTGTACGCCGTTTTTCTACAAGTTGCCGTCTCGGCTGGGGTACCTGCAGCCCTAATGGCATTCATGCTCGCCTTCGCAACGAATTTATTTGCGGCCATCACCCCTCAGGCGTCCAGTTCCAATATTTTATTCGTGGGTAGCGGATTCTTACCCTCCAGAGAGGTGTATAAACAAGGGGCTGTCGTAACAGTTTTGAATACCGTGATCTTTCTGCTGGCCACGCCCTGGATCATGTGGGCGTCTACATTATTCTAGATTATGAGATAACAAGTCAAATTATCAGAAATGAAAATCAAAGGTTCACTAGAGATCAATAAACCTCAACATATAGTAGCTGAATTATTTGCCGACCCTAATTACTTGAAGGAATACCAGGATGGATTTCAGAGAAAAGAACTTATTAGCGGACAAAGGGGACAGGATGGTGCTGTCTCCAAAATGTACTACGCCCATGGGAAGCGAACTATGGAATTGACAGAAACTATTACGGCAAACTTACTTCCTGACTCTTTTAAAGCTTTCTATCATCACAAACATATGGACAATACTATGGTGTGCAAATTTGTACCCTTGGGTGAAAACAAAACACGCTATGAATATGAATTCGAATACACCCGAATAAACTGGATCATGCCTAGGCTTATGGCCATTTTGTTTCCAAGCATGTACAGGAAGCAAGGGGAAAAATGGATGGTGCAGTTTAAAGAATTTGTTGAGAGCTATTCATAAAATAGATCCGTTATAAAGATGCCTTATGATCCAACTTAGGCAAAGAAATCAGGAATTTGTATCTTGGAATATGTCAAGATCGCTGCTGATATGCCTTTTGCTTTGCACACTGGTTGCCTGTTCAAAGGAAGACAGGGCCGTAGATGATGTACTGCCTAGGGCTACTAACGATCCGCCTGTCACCAATAATGATCCTCCCGAAAATTCCGGATTTGAAGTAGTGACCACTGGCTATAACATTCCCTGGGGTATTGAAGTGATCGGAGAGGAAGAATATCTCTTTA
>JAHHLF010000132.1 GCA_018679315.1 Bacteroidia bacterium
AGTGTATGTGATGCCTGTTACGTATTTTTGCAAGCAAATTTTAGTATATGAATCTCCACGAATATCAGGGTAAGGAAATATTGGCCAGTTTTGGCGTACGCATTCAACGAGGAATGGTCGCTCATAACGCGCAGGAAGCTGTAGATGTTGCTAAGCGACTAACTCAGGAAACAGGTTCAGAATGGCACGTTATAAAAGCTCAGGTTCATGCAGGTGGGCGTGGAAAAGGAGGCGGCGTGAAGCTTGCCAAAAACCTTGATGAAGTGGAACAAATTGCTGGTCAGATCATTGGGATGGATCTTGTAACCCCACAAACGCCGCCTGAAGGGAAGCGCGTACATCAGGTACTGGTTGCAGAAGACGTTTATTATCCTGGCGAAAATGAACCAGATGAATACTATATGTCCGTACTCCTTAACAGGGCAACAGGAAGAAATATGATCATGTATTCTACTGAAGGAGGTATGGATATAGAAGAGGTTGCCGAAAAGACCCCGCACCTTATATTTAATGAAGAAATTGATCCAACAATCGGACTCATGCCTTTCCAGGCCAGGAAAATTGCCTTTAACCTGGGTTTATCTGGTATGGCATTTAAGGAAATGACCAAATTCGTCACCTCGCTTTACAAAGCCTATGTGGAAAGTGACTCCAATCTCTTTGAGATCAACCCGGTCTTAAAGACTTCTGATGATAAGATAATGGCTGTAGATGCCAAAGTTTCCATAGATGACAATTCCTTATACAGAAGGCCTGTCTATGCTGAAATGCGAGACCTCAGGGAAGAATCTGCTATTGAGGTAGAGGCTCGTGAAGTGGGATTGAATTATGTAGACCTGGATGGCAATGTAGGTTGCATGGTTAACGGAGCCGGTTTGGCAATGGCTACGATGGACCTGATAAAAATGGCTGGAGGGGAACCTGCTAACTTCCTTGATGTCGGAGGAACAGCAGATGCCAAGCGGGTAGAAGAGGCCTTTAGGATTATTCTGAAGGATCCGGCCGTAAAAGCCATCCTGGTTAATATATTTGGAGGAATTGTCCGATGTGACAGGGTAGCCCAGGGAATTGTAGACGCCTATAAGAATATGGGCGATTCCATTAAAGTCCCAATCATAGTCAGACTTCAGGGAACTAATGCAGAACTGGCGAAAGAGATCATTGATAATTCTGGTCTTGCAGTGCATTCCGCAGTACAATTCCAGGAAGCTGCAGACAAGGTTAAAGAGGTGCTTGCCTAACCTAAACAGATACTTTTTAAGGTTGATTGATATGTAAAGTTGGCTTCGCTCTCTTGTGGTCAGCTGAATTTCTTATCGTCCAATTCCACATATGCTTTGTGTTGGTTAAGATCCCGCTAGGGATTGATTAAAGTTATGTTAAACGGTGAGTTTAATGTAACATTGATTTTTCTAAGGCGTCTTTATTAGCATATCATCAATCTTAAAACAATCAATGTCATGAGAAAGTTCAGTTTATTTTTAGTGGCGGTCTGTATGCTAGCCGCCGGAAGTTTGTATGCTAACAACGAAACTTTAAAAGATCCGAAAAAGGGACTTAGCCAACAGATCGATTTACTTCTTGATAAGTATGAATTCGAGGTAACGGAAGACCTTACGGCTGTGGTAAAATTTACCTTGAATGCCGATCAAGAGATCGTCGTTCTAACTGTGGAAACCAGTGATGCTTCTTTAGAAGCCTATGTAAAAGGTCGATTGAATTACCAAAAAGTAGAATTGGAAAATTTTAGAGAAGGTCGAATGTATACAGTTCCCGTCCGAATTACCAATTCCTAAACTCTAGTGGTGTCCTGGTACTTCGATTGACGCCGGAAACGTGGATTGAATTGCGGAGTACCAGGATTTTTTTCTTCAGACAAACCAAACAAGCCGATATTTCTTTCCTTCTTAATTAGTAGCGCCTTATGTGCTTGCGTTCAATACTAAATTCTCGTCAACTCCGACATATTGACACGTTAAGCCCTATATAATAAGACAAAACGACATACAATCACTATTGGTATACCCTTTGACTATACTCAGATGAAGTGAATTAATTTTAATAATTAAATGTTTATACCATGAGTCTAGTTAAAAGAAATAGGTTGTTTTTTCCGAACATGGAAGATTTCTTCGGACCGGATTGGTTTGGGGGAATATCGAACGAGTTAAACACTCTTCCAGCAGTAAACATCAAGGAGAATGAAAAGAACTTTGAACTTGATCTGGCCATTCCAGGTCTGAAGCGTGAAGATTTCAATATAGAACTGGATGAGCATGTGCTTACCATTTCTATGGATCATAAAACTGAAGATGAATCGGTTACAGATTCATACACGCGAAAAGAGTTTTCATATTCTTCATTCCGAAGATCGTTCACACTGCCCGATTCTATTGATGAAGGAAAAATTGACGCTTCTTATAAAGAAGGGATCTTACAAATTACGCTTCCCAAAAAAGAGGAAGCTTTACCAAAGCCAAAGCGTTTGATCAGCATTGGTAAATAACCTATACTTCTGAATTTCCCGCCTAACGGGATTTCATGTAGTTGGTTTGTTGAGTTGGTTAGTTAGGAGAGCGCCCCTGTTAGTATCTGCTAAGCTTGGGGCGCTTTTTTTATAGTTCTTTCTGAAGCATTTTTATCTCATCACGTAACTTGGCCGCATGCATAAAATCCAGATCTTTGGCCGCTTTTTCCATGTCTTTGCGTTTATGACGTATCAGCTTCTCCTTCTGTTCTTTGGTTAAATAAGCGATATCTGGCTCCGCAGCCCGCAGCTCTTCCTTTTCGAAATGAAAGGTAGAGACCGAATTTTTTGCCAGGACATTGTCCAGGCTCTTCTTTAATGCTGTCGGTGTAATGTTGTTCTCCTCATTGTAAACCAATTGTTTTTCACGCCGGTAATTGGTCTCATCAATGGTTTTTTGCATACTGTCTGTGATCTTATCTGCATACATGATGGCCTTCCCATTAAGATGCCTGGCTGCCCTTCCTACTGTTTGAGTCAGGGAGCGGTTGCTTCTCAAAAAACCTTCTTTGTCTGCATCAAGGATGGCAACCAGGGATACTTCCGGCAAATCCAGGCCTTCGCGAAGTAAATTCACTCCGATCAATACATCAAAGATCCCCTTCCTGAGATCTTGCATGATCTCAACTCGTTCCAGGGTATCCACATCACTGTGTATATACCGACATCGTACTTGAATCCTTGAGAGATATTTAGCCAATTCTTCCGCCATGCGTTTGGTGAGTGTTGTCACCAACGTACGTTCATCAAGCTCAACACGTTTTTGTATCTCTTCTACCAGGTCGTCTATCTGGTTCAGACTTGGGCGGACTTCAATTTCGGGATCCAGCAATCCTGTAGGTCTGATGACCTGTTCAACATAGACGCCCTGAGATTGCTGTAATTCATAATCTGCAGGGGTAGCGCTCACATAGATCACTTGATTTTGCAAGGCTTCAAATTCTTCAAATTTCAACGGCCTGTTGTCCAGGGCCGCTGGAAGACGAAATCCATATTCCACTAAATTCTCTTTTCTGGAACGATCGCCTCCATACATGGCATGCACTTGTGGTATAGTTACGTGGCTTTCATCCACTACCATTAAGTAGTCTTCCGGGAAATAATCCAGGAGACAAAAAGGTCGTGTTCCGGGTTCCCTGCCATCCAAATACCTCGAATAATTTTCAATCCCGGAACAGTAGCCCAATTCTCTGATCATTTCAAGATCAAAATTGGTCCGCTCTTCTAGTCTTTTGGCTTCCAGGGGTTTGGCAATATCTTTGAAGTAGCCTACTTGCTGTACCAAGTCGTCCTGGATCTGATGTATGGCGTGTTGCAAGATATCTTGAGAGGTAACAAATATATTGGCCGGATAGATCGTGAGCTGATCAAACCGCTCTAGTTTTTTATTCTTATACGGATCAAACGATTCTATCTCTTCGATCTCATCCCCGAAGAAGTGGACGCGATACGCATGATCGGCATAGCCGGGAAAAATGTCCAGCACATCCCCTTTGATCCTGAAATTTCCATTTCTGAAATCAGCTGTAGTCCGTGAATAAAGCCCTTGTACCAATTGATGCATCACCTGGGTACGTGCAATACGTTGCCCTTCCTGTAGCTTCACTACATTCTTTTTAAATTCCAGGGGATTTCCAATTCCATATAGGCAGGAAACAGAGGCTACTACCAGTACATCTCTACGACCGGATAGGAGCGAGGAGGTCGTACTCAACCGGAGTTTTTCTATGTCCTCATTGATAGAGAGGTCTTTTTCGATATAGAGTCCGGTTGTAGGGATATAAGCTTCCGGCTGATAATAATCGTAATAGGAGACAAAATACTCAATGGCATTGTCAGGAAAAAAGATCTTGAATTCAGAATACAACTGCGCGGCGAGCGTCTTGTTATGAGCCAATACCAGCGTTGGTCTTTGTATTTCCTGGATCACATTGGCCACAGTGAAAGTTTTTCCCGAACCCGTGACTCCTAGCAGGGTTTGATGAGGTTCTCCTTCACGGATCCCTTCAACCAATTGCTGGATCGCTTCGGGCTGATCCCCGGTAGGCTTAAAATCTGAAACTACTTTGAATTTCATAGAATAGATGAAGTGTCAAAAATACGAAAGTTGAGGAAGCACCGAATGTGTTTGGGCCTGCTAATTAGCGTTTCAAGGTGAAAAATCCCACCAGGGGTTTTTTATCCCCGTTCATGGCTTTGAACCAATAGGTATTAGCGGGCAGGGGCCGACCATTAAACGTGCCATCCCATCCTTGTGATAGCGGGTCGATCTGGGCCAATAGATTGCCTATACGATCAAAGATCATGATGCCGTCGAGATTTATTTCCGTCACACCCAGGGGAGGAACGAATTGCCAGTAATCGTTAATTCCATCACCATTGGGTGTAAAGAAAGGCGGGAATCCTTCCGGCCTTATATCAGGGCTGAATCGTTCTTCCACTATTCCACATCCATTTTTATCTCGTATATATATGGTATATGCGTCAATAGGTAATCCGCTAAATGTATTGCTGTCCTGATAGGGTCCATTTCTGTCGTTGATGGCAAATTCATAGTCACCAATACCCGAGACCAACACAGTAAGATCTAAGCCTGCAGCAGCATCCTGGGCTATCAGGCCATCAACTGTGGCAGGTTCAGAAGAGACTACTTCAAAATTTTGAGAAGACAGGCATTCAACAGTTGCGCCTAATTGGTCAATATAATTATAGGCTTCATATCTGTAAGTTCCTTCCTCCAAAAGAGATACTTCATTGGTTTCAGAAATTAGTTCATCGCTACCAAAATCATAGGTCCTGTACCAGCGATACCCATCTGCCGTATCCTCTGTTGAGATAACAAATGGCGATTCGTTTTGGCAAAATGACACAAGTTCGGGGAAATCAATCTCAGGGCTAAAGCTGACAAGCTCACCCAAGTTTGGATCTAAATAGGGTCCGCAGCCCAATAAAGTGGAAAATGTTTCCTGGCTACATCCAATGGCTTCACCTGCAGAATTATAGGGTACTATCT
>JAHHLF010000371.1 GCA_018679315.1 Bacteroidia bacterium
GCCTGGTCATTGAATGGTGTCAGAAAGAAAAGAAGGAGTTTAAGTATCAGGTCTATGAAGATACGGGGAAAGATCCGCTGAAACATTTTGCGGTAAGACTCAGTATAAATAATAAAGTGATGGCCAAAGCCCGGGCTACATCCAAAAAGAAGGCGGAGGAGAAAGCCTCAAGGCGTGCTTATTTTGCACTACAGGAACGTATGAAAGATCACAACAAATAGCCTCGGAGATCAAAAGTTTCATTCGCGGTCTCAATTCAATAAAATCACTTCAACTAGGCAGGTTCTCGGATTAGTTCTATCTTTATGGCGTCGGAATTACCATGGTTACAAGGCATAAGATCAATACCGATTTTTACGAGGATACATTTTCATTGATTGCTATACACAGTAGCCTTGAAGATTATAACTTGGTATTTATGTTGAACCGCTATCTTAAAACCGGCTTCAAAAGAAAAAGAAAGGACCTCCTATTGACAGACAGCATATTCTTCCCCATTTATGAATGGGACGATACCATCCATGACAGATACTGGACGTGTGTGGGGAATAGTTGTGAAATAGAAGAATCGTTTGATGTAAACGACCTTTTCGGAAATGAAGTGGGCATTTCAAAATATCACCTTATCCCTGAATTCAGGGATGCTGACTATTTTCTTAAGATAGAACAAGACGGGACATTTGTTGAAGATGAGGTTGTAAGACAGGTTTCATCTATTCCACAAGTTATTACAGCATATTCTGTAAACAGAAACGAATTGCGTTCAATTGAGAATATAATTTATTAAGCTGCATGTTGAATAAAAAGAAAACTAAAATAGTAGCCACATTAGGTCCGGCTTCCAGCAAGAAGGAAGTTATTAAGGAAATGATACTTTCTGGCGTAGATGTGTTTAGGATAAATTTTTCTCATGCCGATTACGATGACGTAAAAAAGCGCATAGCCATCATTAAAGAAATAGATGAGGAACTGGGCACATATACGGCAATATTAGGGGATTTACAGGGCCCTAAGCTGCGTGTTGGAAATATGGACGGGGATGTCGTTGTAGCACCAGGGGATGAACTAACATTTGCTACAGGAGAGCCATTTGATGGGACCACCAAGCGAGTGTACATGAACTATAAAGAATTTCCCAGGGATGTAAATCCGGGAGAACGCATTCTGCTCGATGATGGAAAGCTCATTTTTGAAATACTAGCTACGAATAAAAAAGATGAGGTTACGGCTAAAGTGGTTCAGGGTGGGCCGCTTAAATCAAAGAAAGGGGTTAATCTGCCCAATACGAATATTTCACTTCCCGCACTGACAGAAAAAGATGTTCAGGATGCGTTTTTTGCTATAGAGATGGACGTAGACTGGATCGCACTCTCTTTTGTGCGCTTTAGCCAGGATCTGATCGATCTACAAAATCTGATCAAAGAAAATGCCAAATACAAGATTCCAATTATTGCCAAAATAGAGAAACCGGAAGCCGTTAAGAACATCGATAAGATCGTATCGTATTGCGACGGCATCATGGTGGCCCGGGGTGATCTTGGGGTTGAAGTTCCGGCAGAAGAAGTACCGCTGATTCAAAAGCGGTTGGTATTAAGAGCAAAAAAGGCCAGGATCCCTGTGATTATTGCTACACAGATGATGGAAACTATGATCACCAGCCTGACCCCGACACGCGCTGAGGTCAATGATGTGGCGAATTCTGTCATGGATGGTGCCGATGCGGTGATGTTATCCGGTGAAACTTCAGTAGGGAATTACCCGGTTGAAGTGATCCAGAAAATGGCAAGCGTTCTGGATAGTGTGGAATCATCAGAGCTCATCAGAGTTCCACAAGAACCTCCTCATATCAGGACGAAAAGATACGTTACTAAAGCCGTTTGTTACCATGCAGCAACAATGGCAAATGAGATCCAGGCACGGGCAATTTCCACGCTGACCAATAGTGGATACACAGCATTTCAAATTTCTGCATGGCGCCCTTCGGCTCATATTCTTGTGTTTACTTCCAACAAGAGAATACTGACGCAGTTAAATCTTCTTTGGGGAGTAAAGGCATTTTATTATGACAAATTCGTGTCTACGGATGAGACTATTGAGGATGTGAACATGATCGCTTGTAAAAAGGGCTATCTGGATGTAGGGGATATGCTCATTAGTCTGGCAGCCATGCCTATAAAAGACAAAGGAATGGTAAATACGTTACGGGTTACCGAAATTGAAACCTGCTCTTTCTAAAAATCAAACTCCAGTTGTACAGATATTCCGTCTCTTTCTTCATTATAAGAAGTAGTACTTTTTTCTTGTGTATTTAAATTGCTAAGAGTAATCCCCACTAAGCGTACAGAATCCTGAAGGGCTTCCTGATACAATAGATCCTTAACAGTTTTCATGATCTCCGGAATATCATTTATATACTTTGGAAGGGTCTTGCTTCGGGTGTGGGAACTAAAATCACTGTATCGGATCTTTAGGGTAACTGTTTTCCCTGATATCGAGTGGCGTTCGATGCGTTTCTTTAACTCAGCTGCGATTTTCTCCAGACGTTCAAGAAGGAAGATCTCACTGGAAATGTTCTCAGCAAAAGTGCGTTCGGCCCCAACAGATTTCGGACTACGATCGGGGCTCACTACACTCTTGTGGATCCCCCTAACAGCGTCGTAATAATATTGTCCGCTTTTACCAAAATGTTCTACTAAGTACACAAGAGACTTCTCTTTCAAGTCCTTGCCTTTAAAGATCCCCATTTTGTACATCTTTTCAGCCGTAACCTTTCCAACCCCGTAAAATTTACGAACATCCAATTCTTCCAAAAAAGGGATGACTTCGTTTGGGCCAACTGTCTTTTGGCCATTAGGCTTGTTGACATCAGAGGCAACTTTTGCAATAAACTTATTTATGGAAATACCGGCCGAGGCAGTGAGCTGAACCTCATCCCATATCCTTTGTCGTATTTCCGAAGCTATTAAGGTAGCAGAGGGATTTCCTTTGCGGTTTTGGGTGACATCCAGATAAGCCTCATCAAGGGAAAGAGGCTCTACAAGATCGGTATACTCATAGAAGATGCTTCGTATCTGATTGGATATCTCCCTGTATCTGTCGAACCTGGGCTTTACAAATACCAGATCAGGACAACTCTTTTTGGCTTGAAACCCGGTCATTGCACTTCTCACTCCGAACTTTCTCGCTTCATAGCTGGCAGCAGCAACCACTCCTCGTTTTTCCCCTCCTCCTACAGCGATAGGTTTATCCCGCAGTTCAGGGTTATCTAATTGCTCTACAGACGCATAAAATGCATCCATATCTACATGGATTATTTTCCGGGAGTCCAATTCACTGGCCATACTCAAATTTAAATTATATTTTAGCCCGAGAGGCGATCTGGAGACCTAATAATATGCAAGAACACGAACGAAAATTCCTTGTTACTTCACTAGAATTTCAAAAGGAAGCAAAAAAGATCATCTCAATTAAACAAGGATTCCTTCAAAACGCGCCGGAACGCCTGGTACGAATTCGCCTGGCAGGCAGTCGGGGTTTGATCACGATAAAGGGACTAGCCTCTCCGGATGGAATTACCCGAAAGGAATGGGAATATGTTATACCATTCACCGATGCAGAAGACTTATTACAACTCTGCATAAGTCCGATTTTACGTAAGGAGCGCTATCATATTCCCATTGGAAAACACACCTATGAAGTGGATGTATTTCATGGCGAAAATGAAGGCCTCATCATTGCGGAAATAGAATTAAATAACCCGCAGGAGGAATTC
>JAHHLF010000347.1 GCA_018679315.1 Bacteroidia bacterium
CCCGTGGATACCTGGATCTGGGCATCGATTAAATTGATCTCACTCAGATCAAACTCCTCTGACCAGATAAGCTTATTGTCAGTCATTCGCGTGAGATTCGTAATTAGTCGGGTACGTTCTCCTGCACTTTTAATCGTGCCTTCCAGTATATAATTTACGTCCAACTCTTCCGCGATCTCAGGGCTGGATTTTTGTTGACTTACCAATTGTTGGGTTATCGTTTGGGATACCACTGATAGCGATTCGATCTTGGACAGTTGGTGGTTGACCTCGGACGTAAATCCTGCTGTAAGGTAGTCTTGATCGGTATCCTGACTCAGGTTGGTAAACGGCAATACAGCAATGGAAGATGCAATCTCCTTTGTTTCTTTGGATTTTGAGTTCTCTTCGAAGTAATCATACGCCAAAATTGCCACTATTATAAGGGCGACTATCCCAAAACGTCGAAGTCGGGTCGATCTCTTTTTAGCTTTTACAGCAAGTTTTCCTGTTACGGAGGCCGGATCAGGAATCTCTAAATGGTCCGTATCCAATGCATAAACAGCTATGGGTTCGCTGACATTCTTAAATTCAAAATTGCCGAGCAATTGAAATCGCAGTTCGGGATGATTTTTAATGCTATTTCGAATGGAATCCGACAAAAGGATCGAATTGGGGATGCCCATAGATTCTATTCTTGAGGCGACATTCACGGAATCGCCATAGACATTGTCATCCTTTCTTATGACATCTCCCAAATGCACTCCGATACGTACGGGAAGTTTATCCACTAGGCCCCACTGCTGCTGAAGTTTTCTGGCACAGGATATAGCCTCAAAGGCACTGCTGAATAAAGCGAGGCAGCCATCCCCGAAATATTGAATGATCTCTCCGCCATGTTTTGGGATTTCCCGTTCCAGGCTGGATTTAAATTGATCCAATTTTTCCATGGCCGAAGCCTCATCACGTTGCATGAGATCGGTATAGCCGACGATATCGGCAAATAGTGAAGTAGCAAGGACGCGTGATTGTGTCATTGGATTGGAATAGTATAGTAAATTACGAATTCTGACAGATTTTAATCCATCCCTAATATTTAACTAATCGACAAAATGCACCGCTTGAACGCAAAACCTGTGAAAAATTCATAAGTAGTTGGCAGATTTTTTAGCGCAATTTTGTTATTGTGATTATCCCAAATCCCAATACTATGAACAAATCACTTCTCCTTCATCTGCTCTTTGGCATCAGTGCCTTACTTATTTATTCCACATTAAATGCACAGAATGATTCTAGTCCATATATGTTGACTAGTAAGGCCGAAACGCAAAAGAGAATAGACGATTATCTGCAACTCTTCAAACTGGGTTATACTGAAAAGGAAATTTTTGAAGACCTGGGCAATGTCAACTTTTTGATAGAAAATTATGACACTGCAGTGTTCTGGTATGAAAAACTCCTGGATATTACCGGCCAGGGTGAATTGAATTCAAATTACTACGATCGATATCAGTTTGCCATGCAGAAGGCCGGGTTAAAAGAGGGTAACGCCAAACTTAAAGAAAAAGATTGGATGGCGATGATCAGGGAGGATTATCAACTCAATACAGGAAATAGCAATACAATTTCAAATCCTTCGTCGACCGAATTAGCCGTCCTGGCAGGTCTACCATCGATCACGGACGATTCCTATTCGGATCCTGCAGATCATATTCTGGCCTACGATCCGCCCATGGCTATTACAAACAATGGTAACACGGCATTTTTTGCCTGGGCAATTAAGCAAAAGCCTTTGTACGGGATATTTTCTAAGGAACAGACCGTATACAAGATATTCAAAGCCACTAAAAGAAATGGAAGTTGGAAGCAGGTAACGCAGGTAGCAGTATGTCCTAAATACGCATCAGCACTGCATCCTACTGTATCACCGGACGGGAAAAGGTTGTTTTTTGCTTCCAATATGCCGGGAACCTTCGGAGCCTATGATATCTACGTGAGCGATATCGGGAATGATGGAAGCATCAGCAGTCCGAAAAATCTCGGTGAAAAGGTTAACACCGCTAAAAACGAACTCTATCCCAACGTAGTAGAGAATGCAATGCTCACTTTTGCTTCTGACGGCAGGAAAGGACAGGGTGGCCTGGACCTTTATGCCGCTAAGATCGGCCGTAGTAGTTTGAGCCTGGCCGTAAACCTCGGCAATCCTCTTAACAGCACCAGGAACGATTACGCCCTTTTGATCAATCCTGACAAAAACAGGGGCTACGTAATGTCCAATCGATCGGGAGCACAAAAAGCTGTTCAGCAAATTGCCTTCACATACAATGAAGGTGACGGAAAGGCAGAAACAGTTTTTGCAGAGGACCAGTTTATGGAAATCCTGAATTCAGAAATAAAAACGGGTTATTCCAATACCGTATTCGACGATCAAGAACCTTAACAGTGTCTGTTAAAGACCTGAGAGACAAATTTTCCGAAGGAACCACTTTCCCCAAAGTGGCCCGGTTAACACTCAAATCTTAAATCTTAAGG
>JAHHLF010000269.1 GCA_018679315.1 Bacteroidia bacterium
GGCGACTCATTCTGGGGCATTTTTCTACGCGCTACACAAGTACAGACGCGTTTTTAAGTGAAGCTTTGACGGAGTTCCCAAATACGTCTTTGGCGCATGATGGGAAGGTTTTTGAGTGGTAGAAGATACCCCGATTCATTGATATCATAGCGCTCTTTAGCGGAATTCTACTTATCTTGTTTCTAGATTTAATTGGATGGAAAAAAACCTTGAAAACATTAGGAAAGCATATGGGAAAAGCGATTTAAATGAATCGACCTTGCCGATCGATCCAATCACTCTTTTCAAGAAGTGGTTCCATGAATTGGAATATTCAGGGAGTAGCGATGAGCCTAACGCAATGGCCGTTGCTACGCAAGGAGAAGATGGCTTTCCCAAAAATCGTATGGTCTTGCTTAAACGCTTCTCACATGAGGGGTTTGTTTTTTATACGAACTATGAAAGTGAAAAAGGGAAAGCCATTGCCCGAGATCCCAAGGTATGCCTCAGTTTTTACTGGCCTGTTATGGAGCGTCAGGTGATCATTAAAGGAAGTGCCGAAAAGATCGCACCGAATCTCTCAGATGGATATTTTGAATCCCGGCCCGATGCGAGCAAGTTAGGTGCCATTGCCTCACCTCAGAGTAGCGTGATCCCTTCAAGGGATATTCTTGAAGAGTCTGTACGCGAACTTGAAGGGAAATATGAAGGAAAGGAAATACCAAGGCCTGAGTACTGGGGAGGATATCTTGTGAGCCCCGTGTCGGTGGAATTCTGGCAAGGCAGGCCCAATAGATTGCACGACAGGTTCAGATATACGCTTGATGATGATCTGAATTGGATAATTGAGCGACTCGCACCGTAAAAGAAGATATAGGATGAAGCAACTAATTTTAATACGTCATGGCAAATCGTCATGGGAATATGAAGTCTCAGATAAAGACAGACCTTTAAAGCAACGCGGAATAAGGGATGGACATGCCGTTGCGGCGGCATGTAAGGAAAAAATGCCGGAAATAGACGCCGTATTTTCAAGTCCTGCAAACAGGGCACTCCATACGTGTATGATCCTTATGCGAGGTCTCAATATTCCTTTTGAGAAACTTACCATCACCAATGATCTTTATGACTTTTCAGGTGACGGCGTAATGGATTTTGTGTATCAGCTGGACCCACAATTGAATTGTGTTCTTATATTCGGGCATAATTTTGCTTTCACCAATGTAGCCAACCAGTGGGGTAGCGTGCGAATCGATAATGTACCTACAACCGGACTCGTGCATTTAAAGTCAGATGCAGATGATTGGAAGGAGATGCGGGATGCGAAAACAGTAAATACAATATTTCCAAAAGAGGTCAGATAGTGGGGAGTAAAAAATATCAATATATAAACAGGGAGATCAGCTGGCTCAGTTTTAATGAACGGGTTTTGCAGGAAAGTATGGATTCTAATGTCCCGTTGATCGAAAGACTCCGTTTTGTCGGTATTTTTTCTAACAATCTTGATGAATTCTTCAAAGTGCGCTATGCAACAGTCAGGCGAATAGTCGAAGCCGGTAAAAGCGGGAAAAGTGTTTTAGGAGGCGAGGTAGCTAAAGAACTTTTAGAGGAGATCACTAAAATAGCGATCAAGCTACAAGCCGATAGCAGCACCTATCTGAAGAACATTATCAAAGAGCTGGAATCAAAGGATATCTACATTATTGATGAGAGCCAGGTAGAGGAGGAACACGAAGCTTTTATCAAGAATTTTTTCCTGAAAAAGGTAAGTCCTTCCCTGATGACCATTATCTTGAATGACCTCGCAGAATTCCCGAATCTTACGGATATGGCGGCCTATCTGGCTGTCCGTATAGAGTTGATGGAGGAGCAAGACAGCAATGGATATATCCGATACGCACTTATCGAAATCCCGAGAAATATGAGTCGGTTTGTCGTACTCCCAAAGATTGGGAATAAGGATTATGTTATTCTACTTGATGACCTCATCCGATATTCGATGCGGAATATTTTCAATATGTTTTCCTATACCCGGATCTCAGCTCATATGATCAAGATCACCCGCGATGCGGAACTCGATATAGATAATGATCTGAGTAAAAGCTTTATTGATAAAATTTCTTCGAGTGTAGACAATCGCCGTATCAGTAATCCGGTGCGCTTTGTTTATGACCAGGATATTGAGGATGATACCCTGGCCTTCTTAAAAAAGAAAATGAGGGTCCAGGACACAGATAGTATTATACCCGGGGGTCGCTATCACAACCGGAAAGACTATATGGGCTTTCCCAGTTTGGGAAGAACAGATCTTCTTTACAAACCCATTGAACCGTTATCTGTAAAGGGCCTGGATATGGAAGGCAGCCTGTTTAAATGTATTTCGGAAAAAGATCATATGATCTATACGCCCTATCATACCTTTTCATATATCATTAAATTGCTGAGGGAAGCCGCCCTGGATCCCAATGTGAGGACGATCAAACTTACAGCTTATCGGTTAGCAAATGATTCACAAGTGATCGCTTCCTTGATCAATGCAGCCAAGAACGGCAAACAAGTTACGGTTCAAATCGAATTACGAGCCCGCTTTGATGAACGCGCGAATATTGAATATGCAGAACAACTGCAGGAGGAAGGGGTTCATGTGATCTTCGGAGTCCCAGGTTTAAAAGTTCACAGCAAGATCTGTGTCATTGAAAGGGAGGAGAATAATAAGATAAAGCGCTACGGATTCGTGAGCACCGGAAACTTCAATGAATCCACAGCCAGGATCTACACCGACTATACCCTCTTTACAGCCCATGATGGAATTAATAAGGAATTAAATAAAGTATTTAATTTCTTTGAGACTACGTATAAAGTAAATAAGTATAAACACCTCATCGTTTCCCCTCACTATACGATCAACATGTTCAGGAAATTGATCGACCAGGAGATCGCCAATGCCCGGGAAGGCAAACCGGCATATATCAAGATCAAGATGAATAGCTTTACTTCATACAAAATGGTAGATAAGCTGTACGA
>JAHHLF010000053.1 GCA_018679315.1 Bacteroidia bacterium
CCGGGTATCCTGTGGAATATGTTTATCGGTAGATACCGGAATCCCCGTGAAGAATTACGTGTATTTATGTTTCTCGACCTAAGGTCTTCCACGACGATCGCGGAAAAACTCGGACATATCAAATTCAGCCGACTGATCCAGGATTGCTTTGCCGATCTCACCCCGGTCATTAAAAAACATTCAGTGGAAATTTACCAATATGTCGGGGACGAAGCCGTCCTTAGTTGGCCCGTGGAGAGCGGACTTGAAGACAATAATTGCATTCACTGCTACTTTGATTATATGGAGGTATTAGCATCCAAATCCGATCACTATGAAAAAACATATGGTTTGCAACCCTTTTTCAAGGCAGGTGTCCACTTTGGAAAAGTTATCGTGGCTGAAGTAGGCCTTATTAAACGGGAAATTGCCTACCATGGAGATGTGCTTAATACAACAGCCCGCATCCAGGGTATGTGTAATGCCTTTCAGCAGCAATTATTGGTTTCAGACCACCTCGTTCAAAATCTGCAGACTGATGATCTTATACAAAGTAAACGTATGGGAGATGAGTTGCTCAAAGGGAAAAAAACGGCGGTGACTATTCACGCGCTAAGCAGAACCTAACGGATTATATATATTTAAATGCTGTTGGTTTCAAGTTTACTTCCTGCAGGCATAGCAGACAGTTTGAGGCCCTATAACGCTATAAAAATGAAAACACAACCCTTAATAGACTACTTCAATATTTTTCTTCCTTTGGATGAAGAAGAAAAGTCTGCCATTGAGGAATTCTTCATAGAGCGAAAGATTAAACGAAGACAATTTATTCTTCAGCAAGGTGAAGTGTGTAGACAGAATACATTCATTGTCGAGGGCTGCTTTAAAATGTACTTTGCGGATGATAAAGGCAAGGAACACAATCTGCAGTTTGCCATCGAAAATTGGTGGATTGGAGATATCGGCAGTTTCCATTCCGAAGAACCAAGTCAGCTGCACATCGAAGCTTTAGAGAATTCCGTCATTCTTCAAATTAAAAAAGAGGACCAACTACTGCTATTTGTAGAACATCCCAAATTCAACAGGATTTTTAGGGTGCTCACAGAAAACGCATTAGTAAGTGCCCAGCGCAGGATACTACAGAATATTGGTTCTACAGCTGAGGAACGCTATCTCGACTTTCTGCAGCGTTACCCCTATTTATTCAATAGGATCTCCAATGTGCAAATAGCCTCTTACCTGGGCGTAACACCTGAATTTCTGAGCACCATCCGGAAAAAGATCGCAACATCTTAATCTAGCTTTAGATCATTTCTTAAAGTACCTTATAGGTAGCCATGATTTATATTTCTGTTCTTTGTATTAAACAAAATTCAAAGGACATGAAAACAATACTGATACCCCTACTCGCCATTCTTATTTTGACCTCTTGCGGTGAAACAAGCGACAACACATCTAACAGAAAATCAATTGAAAAAACAGAGAAAATGGAAAAAGAAGCAAAAGAGCAGATAGAAGCATTGCTGAATATATATCAAAAATCGCTGAATACCTCGGACGCCGAATTGGCCCAAAGCCTGTACACAGCAGATGGAATTTTTATGCCAACGGAAGCGCCTTCCGGTATTGGTTCAGAAGGTATTTTAAAATCATACGAATTTGCCTTCTCTCAAATCCAATTAATCATTGAATTTTTCATTGAAGAGATCCAAGTAGAAGGCAATATGGCTTATGCAGTAACCAGTTCAAAAGGCACGGTAAAAATACATGCCAACGGAGTTGAGGTACCCGAAGCAAACAGAGAACTTTTTGTATTTGAAAAAATAGATGGAGAATGGAAGATCGCAAGATATATGTTTAACAAGGCTGAACCGAAAGGATAAAGGCTCGCTCTGATATTCTATAAGAAAAACAGCAGGTGAACATACTGTAAGTCCTGTTAAAAAAGTAAATTAGTAGGGGTTTGAAGGTGAAATGCTTTCAAACCCCTGCTGCTTATATTCTTTAGCCCTGGACATACGATTAACGAATCATCAGTTCGAACAAAACAATAATGTCAAAAAAAGAAGGAAAATTTCGATTTGCTTACTTCACCGATAAATACGAAGAAACATGTGCTTTTTACGCGAGTCTCTTAGAGCTCAAATTGGAGCACTCCTGGGATAGAAATAAGGATGACAAAGGGTCGCTGTTCAAGGCTGGTCTTGGTTTGATCGAAGTACTGCAGCATCCAGGCGAAGAAAAACACCAAAATAACGGCCTGGACTACCGGAAGCCACAGGGCGCTTTTATGGTAATTCAGGTTTGGAACATCGACGACTTATTCGAAAAATATACATTAAAAGGAGTTCTTTTCAAGCAGGAGATCGTGGATCAGCCCTGGGGACATCGGAGTTTTTCGGTACTGGAGCCTAATGGAGTCGTATTGCATTTTATTCAGGACCCCTTCGATACTAAACCTTGAAATCGTTTCCCCATTGAATAACAAAAAGTAGCGATTAAAACATGCTATACATCATAAGCGGCGCATCGCGATCAGGAAAGACCTTAGTTGCTAAAAAAGTAGCCGCCAATAAGGGAATACCCTGCCTATCGCTTGATTGGATCATGATGGGATTTACGAACGGCATTCCTGAGTACGGTATACATGATAAATTGTTCCCGGATGAAATCGCTAAAAGATTGTGGAGCTTTTTGAAAGCCATGTTGGAAAGTATGATCTATGTAGAAACCGATTGTGTCATTGAAGGAGAGGCTATACTCCCTGAATTAATAATCGAACTTTTCGAAGAATATCCAAAAGAACTTTCGATCTGTTTTCTTGGCTATACGGATGTTGATGTGGATCACAAATTTCAAGAAATACAGGATTATAGCAAGGAAAAAAATGATTGGTTAGCGGATAAGTCTGATAGCTATGTAAAGGATCATGTGAAAAATATGATCGCGCACAGCAGAAATATAAAACGTTCCTGCCAGGCACATAATTTAACCTATTTTGATACCTCTGATGATTTTATGGATGCTATTGATCATACGATTACCTATTTATCAGGCTAATTAGAGCGTAATCAAAACTAAGAGCCACAATAGCAAGGCGTTATGGGGTACGCGGCAGGCAGACGACAAATGACATATTAAATTCATCCGGGATCCTGATTGGATAAAATGTTATCTTAGACTGTAACGAGTGATAGGTAATTCTAATGCTATGGCATGAAATCTTCGAATTATGAACGCCAAATATCTTATCCTAATCTGCATTCTAACGGCCTTTGGGTGTAAACAGAAAGAAAATAAAACTCCCGATTGGATCTATCTATTTGATGGGAAGGATCTGGAACAATGGGACACATACCTGGGCCCTAGTTTTGGGCCAGAGGTAAGTTGGGAAAACATTGAGTCGCAACCACCCATTGGTTACAATAACGATACTTTGGGGGTTTTTTCGATCGTAGACCAGGATGGTGAACCTGTATTACGCATTTCAGGAGAAGTCTGGGGAGGAATTTTTACAAAGCGGGATTTTGAAAATTATCATCTCCAGCTTCGGTTTAAATGGGGAGATAGAAAATGGTATCCAAGAGAAAAACCATCTGATAAAAGAGATAGCGGCCTCCTTTATCATGGGATGGGAACGCATGGAGCAAATGATCTATTCTGGCTAAAATCGCAGGAATTCCAAATTCAAGAAGGCGATTGTGGTGATTTTTGGGGCGTCGGAGGAACCATAATAGATGTAAAGGCACAAATTCAGTTGGATAGTGCCTATTATTATGATCCGAATGCCAAACTGTTAACTTTTAGCGAGCAAAGTGAATATGGCAGGAATTGTAAAAAACAGCCCGATGCTGAAAAACCCAGTGGCGAATGGAACACCATAGATCTCTACTGTTTTGAGGGAACCAGTGTACACATGGTTAATGGAATAGTCACCATGGTATTACACAATTCACGCCACAATACGGAGGATGGGAAAGAGATCCCCTTAACTAAGGGAAAAATTGAATTGCAATCAGAATCTGCTGAGGTGTTTTATAAGGATATTAGAATTAGGCCTATTGAGGCTTTACCAATGGGATTCTCTGAGGGTTAATTCAACTATCGGGAAGACCACTAAAGCTAGTTGCCCTAAAAGTGAAAACCAGTCCATTTTCGAGTGCACACGAGTTGATTTGGTACTTTGGCAGACAGGTTTGGAATTTGTATTTTGGAACCTGCCCGGTCATTAGGTGGGATTGCCCGGCAAAGGCAGACCTGGCGATAGCCTTAAACTTGATTTAATCAATGTCTAAACTGCTCATTTTACTAAGCCTTCTTTCGTCTGCGATATTACGCGGACAAACCGACACAACTCAATTAATTCAGCCCACTGGAAAATTTGGCGTCGGGACAGTTTTATACGAGTGGACAGATAAAACAAGGGATTTAAAATTTACATCACACGAGGGAGACAAGCGGACGATACTCGTACAACTTTGGTATCCGGCAGCAATTGATAGTAATTCTGTTAAAGCACCCTATTCGGCACTCTCTAAGGACTATCAAAAAACAATAACCAACAGTTATTTAAGGCCTTCTTTCAATCCAGAAGTTGAAATTTCCAATCTTGTCATAATTGCACCAGGCAGGGGAACGGAAAGATTTCTGTATACCACGATTGCCGAAGAACTTGCAAGTCATGGCTATAGTGTTGCTTCAGTTGATATGCCTGAGATTGGTTATACAATTTATAGTGACGGCTTTATCATTAAACCATCCAAGAAATTCCAGCCCCCCAGAGGTATGATGGGTGGACCCTATGAAAAAGTAGATCAATTTTTTGAAGTGCCGACAGATATTGGCTTTCAAGACCTGCAATTCGCATACGAGAAGATCAAGGAATTGTGCAATGCCGATCCAAATGGAAGATTTACTAATAAGATCGATACCGAAAATATCGGTCTGTTCGGCCATTCCCTTGGGGGCAGAATTGCCGGTCTTTTTGCCGCAAAAACCAACACAGTAAAGGGATACGTGTCCATGGAAGGAATTCCGCCTCGAGATATACGTTATAACGGAAAAATGGATATGCCTATAGCACTACTTTGCAGCAGTGGAACCTGGCCCTACGCTAAGGATAATTACTTCAGTATAATAGACAATCGCAGCAATCCTGTCTATATGATCGAATTAGATACGTTTGGTCATAATTCAGTCACGGATAATCCATACCTGTACCCTGATAGTTTTAACTATGAGATTGACCCTGAAATTGCATTGGAGATCAGTCGAAATATAGTTTTGACATATTTCAACGCTATCTTTGAAACGGACCTTAATCTTATGAATTCTATTAAAAGTATAAGGCAAGTTAAAATGACTGTTCACGACTAATGACTATGTATAAATACACTTTCTTTTTTTTCTTACTCATTCATCTATTTTTCCAAAGCTGTAACTCAAAGGATCAGTTTGTGATTGCTTATGAGAATGGTCACTGGTTTAATGGTCAGGAATTTGAACGTAAAACACACTATAGTATTGATGGAGTCTTTTATGAGAACATGACCGGCAAACCGGACTCAATACTTGATCTAAAGCAAGGTTTCGTAATACCTCCTTTTGGAGATGCTCATACCCATAACCTTGCAGATCCTTCCAAGATTGACAGCCTGGAGAAAAAATATGTACAGGACGGGATCTATTACGTTCAGGTCTTGACCAATTATGCTTCAAAAGCAGATTCAATACGCGACAGGTTTTCGAGCCCAGAAACTATCGACGTAAAATACGCCAATGGCGGACTTACATCAACCTTGGGGCATCCGCACTTGGCTTATGAGACATCTGCGCTCAATCTACACT